>JBQCJQ010000645.1:0-5243 GCA_051952615.1 Humibacter sp. | reverse complement strand
GCGTCGCGGTCGGCGGGCTGACCGCCTTCTTCACCATGGCGTGGATCTGGTCGAAGTCCGGGTTCGCGGGATCCACCGTCGGCGGCACCAGCTCGAGATTCTGCACGGGCAGCGTTCGCGTCTTCATTCCCAGGTCGACGAGGTAGCCCAGCATCGACTGCGGAATATCGGTCTTCACCACCTGCTGCCCCGCTTTGGCGATGTCCTGGAACTTCGTCACAACGTTGACGGGCGTGAACTGTTTGAGGATGGCATCTTCGAGGATGCGCTGGCGGGCCATGCGGTCGTAGTCGCTCGTCGACTCACGCGATCGGGCGTACCACTGGGCCGTGTACCCGTTCATGTGCTGAACACCCGGCTCGATCCATCCCGTGACGCCGACGAGGTTCGCGTCGCCGCCGATCGGCAACTTCTCCTTCACGTCGATGGTCACGCCGCCGAGGGAATCCACCAGTTGCTGGAAGCCCTCCATGTCGATGAGCACGTAGAACTGGATCTTCAGCCCGGTGACGCCCTCGAGTGCATCCCGCATCGCTTCGATGCCCGGTTGACTGTTCTGCTTCGTGGCGTTCGGGTAGAGCTTCGGCTTGTACAGCTCGACCTCGGTGTAGATGGAGTTGAGCTGGCAGACATCGACGTCGCAGGTGTCGTTGTAGCCGTAGCCGTTCGGGTAGATCTTCTGCATCGGCGAACCGTCGCTGAACGGCACCGGATCGAGGTCGCGTGGAACGCCGATCGAGACCGCCTGACCGGTCGCGGCGTCGATGCTGAGAACCGACATGCTGTCTGGCCGCATGCCGTCACGTCCCGGGCCGGCGTCGCCACCGAGAAGCATGATGTTGTAGCGTCCGTCGACGGGAGCCACGGATGCCCCGGCCGAGAAGATCCCGGACAGGGCCCCACGTGCGCTGCCGGCCAGCACCGCGCCATACGCAGCGGTTCCCGACACGGCGACGAGCAGCACGACGGCGAAGGCTGCGATCCCGGCTCGCGCGGCGGGCCGCGCCCTGACCAGTCGAACCAGGCGCAGCGTGTCGAGGGTCAGCACGATCCAGAGGATCGCGTAGAGCGCGAGCAGTAACTGCAGCACGAACAACGCGAGGGTCTGGGTGAAGAAGCCGACCACCGCCAGCGGCTTCACGAGATAGAAGATGAACAGCACGATCGCGGCGCCCCAGAGCACGAACGTGCAGATCAGCCCGAAGCGGCCGAGCTTGCGGTTGCCGGCGAGCACCTGCACGCTACCCGGCATGAGCACATTGAGCACGACGAGCCACCAGCCCCGTCGCGTCATCACGTCGCGGGACTTGACGTTCGGGTACCGCATCGGGTTGGCGATGGTCATAGCGTCGCCTTGAGGTCGGAGTTCTTCTGTTCGACCAGCTCGATGAGCCCTGCCGCGTAGTCGGCCAGGCGCTCTGCCAGCGCGGCGTCGTTCGTGCCCAGGATGCGTGCCGCGAGGATGCCCGCGTTCTTGGCGCCGCCGATCGCGACGGTGGCGACAGGGATTCCGGCGGGCATCTGCACGATCGACAGCAGGGAGTCGAGGCCGTCCAGCTTGGCGAGCGGAACCGGAACGCCCACCACGGGGAGCGTCGTGACGGAGGCCAGCATTCCAGGCAGTGCGGCCGCGCCGCCCGCTCCCGCGACGATGACCTTGACGCCTCGAGCCGCGGCATCCTTGCCGAACGCGATCATCTTCTCCGGCGTGCGATGCGCAGAGACCACCTCGACCTCGTACGGCACATCGAAGTCGGCCAGAGCCTCGGCCGCCGGCTTCATCGTGGCCCAGTCGGAGTCCGACCCCATCACGATGGAGACGAGCGGGGACGCCGGGGAGTTCACGCTGGGCATGCCTTCCAGGCTAGGTGTCAGTCCTGGAAGAACCGCGCTGCGCCACGCGCCTGGTAGGCGACCTCGTCCAGATCGTCGCCGCAGACGGTGACGTGACCCACCTTCCGCCCCGGTCGCGACTGCTTGTCGTAGCTGTGGAACTTGGCGGTCGGATGCTGCAGCATGGCCTTGTCGTAGCGGTCGACCATCGTGGCGTCATCCGGTCCGCCCAGCACGTTGATCATCATCGCCCACGGCTCGAGGGTGCCCGTCGAGCCGAGCGGGAGGTCGAGCACGGCACGCAGGTGCTGTTCGAACTGGCTCGTCGTTGAGCCGTCGATGCTCCAGTGCCCGCTGTTGTGCGGACGCATCGCCAGCTCGTTGACCAGCACCCGGTCATCCGTGGTCTCGAAGAGCTCGACGGCGAGCATGCCCGTGACGCCGAGGCCGTCGGCGATGCGCACCGCGATGTCCTCGCTCACCTCTGCCACGTGGCCGGCGGAGTTCGGAGCCGGCGCGACGACCTCGGCGCAGATGCCGTCGCGTTGCACGGTCTCGACAACGGGCCACGCAACGATCTCGCCGGACGGCCGCCTCGCCACCTGCTGGGCGAGCTCGCGGCGGAAGTCGACCAACTCCTCGACGAGGAGGGCTCCGCCGTTGCCGTCCTCGGCGAGCGCGGTGAACCAGTCGTCGACATCGTGAGGCGTGCTGATCACCCGCACGCCCTTGCCGTCGTAGCCGCCGCGGGCGGTTTTCGCGACGGCACGGTCGCCGTGGTCGGCGAGGAACTCGGCCAGCTCCGCCGGCGTCTCGACCGCTGCCCAGTCTGGTACCGGAAGCCCGAGCTCGGAGAGCTTCGCCCGCATCAGCAGCTTGTCCTGCGCGTACAGCAGCGCATCAGGTCCAGGATGCACGGGGATGCCCCGTTCGACGAGCGCACGCAGCACGGGCTGCGGCACGTGCTCGTGGTCGAACGTCACCACGTCGACCGTGCGCGCGAACGCCAGCACCGTGTCGAGATCGCGGTAGTCGCCGACAGCCGAGGCGGCGATGGCTGCCGACATCCCTTCGGCTTCTGCGAGCACGCGGATGCCCACCCCGAGCTCCAAGGCGGCGGGGATCATCATCCGCGCGAGCTGTCCGCCACCGATCACACCGACTGTCTTGGCCACCGTGAAAGCCTATCCGGGCAGGAACGAGACGGCGGATGCGGGAGGCGCACCTTAGAATCATCGAGGCCTCCAACAGAAACGATCCCCGATTCATGCGACTGCTCAAGAGCGTGTACGACCGCCTCGTGCGCTATGCGCTGAAGTTCGGCGTCGTCGGGATCATCGGGTACGTCGTCGATGTCGGCGTCTTCAATCTTCTGCGTCTGGGGTCGGCCGGCACCGACAACTTCTTCCACAGCCCGCTCGGCGCGAAGACCGTGTCCGTTGCGGTCGCGACGCTGGTCACGTGGTTCGGCAACCGCTACTGGACCTTCAGGGAGCACCGCCGCAAGAACTTCATGCTCGAGCTGTTCGAGTTCACCGTGATCTCGGTCGCGGGGCTCGGCATCAGCCTTCTGTGCCTCTGGATCTCGCACTACGTGCTCGGTTTCACCTCGCTCGCGGCAGACAACATCTCGGCGAACGTCATCGGCCTCGCACTCGCCACGCTGTTCCGGTTCGTCATGTACCGGTACTGGGTGTACGGCCATCACCGCAAAGACGGTCTGACCGCCATCAAGCAGCGGGAGGCCGAAGCCGCTGCCCTCTCGATCTACGAAGACGACGAGGATGCCAGCAAGGACGCCGCGGGCCTGAGCTGACGCGAACGCGTCTCAGTGCGCACGCTTAGAGCAGTCTTCGCAAACACTCAGCAACGCCATCGCGTTCCAAGGCGCCTCATTGGCCGCCTCGATAGGCTCGCCGCTCGGGGCTTGGCATCGCACGCCCTTCTTCGATCAGACGGGTGGACACCATGACAGAAACGGTCGACGCCCGCACAGGCGAGGTCGAAACCCCTCCTCGCGTCGGTTGGATGGCGCAGCTTCTGCAGCTGATCAAGTTCGGTGCGGTCGGCGGCGTCGGCTTCATCGTGAACTTCGCGGTCTTCAACCTGCTGTGGCTCACGGTCTTCAATCCGTCTCGCATGCCGCACGGGCTGCTGCTGGCCACCGCGGTGGCGACACTGGTTGCGATCGCGGTGAACTGGGTCGGCAACCGCTACTGGGCCTTCGCTTCCGACCGCCAGTCGAACACGGCGCGCGAGGGTATCGAGTTCCTGCTCGCGAGCCTGATCGGCATGTGCGTGCCGCTCCTGTGCATCGGCGTCTCCCGATACCTCCTCGGCCTGCACTCGCTCCTCTCGGACAACATCGCGAGCAATGTGGTCGGACTGATCCTCGGCACGGTGGTTCGATACGTGCTCTACCGGTTCTGGGTCTACTCTCCGCGACGCGCACACCGGTCGTCGAGCATCCCGCCGCGCCGCCGTGAGGAGTCGGTGCGGGCGTCCGCAGACTCAGCGGATCGGGCCTTCTGAGCTCACCTGGCCGCTCGCCGGCCTCGGCACCGGCTCGGAATCGGACGGCAGCCCACCTGCGCCGTACTTCCGTTGGCTGTTCTCCATCAGGTCGTGCAACGCCTCCGTGACCATGTGCGCGCGGGGCACGTCCCGCAGCCTCGCAATGGTGGTCTGATCCGTTGCGGTGATGACGATGTTGCCGCTCCGGAACGCCGACTGCAGCCACGAGGTGCGTACTGTCACGCTGTAGCCACGGCTGTGCAGCAGCTCGCGGCGCTCGCGCACGAAGAGCCCGGTGCGCACGATGAGGCGACGGGTGGTCACGGTGTATCGCGTGGTCAGCCACTCGCCGAGCGGCAGCAGAAAGAGCAGCACGGCGAGCAGCGCGGCTCCCGCCCAGATCGCGATGGAGATCCAACCGCCGAAGACGCTGCCGAAGTAACCTGCGGCGCCGCAGATCGCGATCAGGGCGACCGACGGCCAGAACATGTGGCGCGCATGCCGACGCAGCCTGGCCACCACGCGTTCGGCGGGCGGCACCGCGTACCCGTCGGTCAGTGCCATAAGCCCATTAATACCGCAGGTGGGTCACATCACCCGCGGCAACAGGCGTGCGACGGCCATCCACGTTCACGACGAGCCGTCCGCTGGTATCAAGGCTCTCGGCGACACCGATCAGAGGGGCCGTTCCCGGCAGCTCGACGCGCACAGTCCGGCCGAGAGTGCTGCACGCGGAGCCGACGGCGTCGAGCAATCCCGCGTCGTCCGCCGCACCCGCCGCGGCGGCGAATCCGCGGTAGAGCGAACGAAGCTCGGAGAGGTAGTCGGCGAGCACGTCATCTCCGCTCGCGGTGCCTCCCTCGATCGTCATGGAGGTCGCTGTCGGCACCGGCAGC
>JBQCJQ010000644.1:0-6769 GCA_051952615.1 Humibacter sp. | reverse complement strand
TGCGCTCTTCGTCACCGACGGCCCGCACGGCGTACGAAAGGTGCGCAGCAACTCGGGTGCGTTCGGGGTGGCCGACACGGAGCATTCGACGGCGTTCCCCACCTCGGCGACGCTCGCGAACACGTGGGAGCCTGCTCTCGCGGAGGCGATGGGGCGGGCGATCGGTGTCGAGAGCAGAGATCGGGGGGTGGACGTGTTGCTCGCACCCGGTGTCAACATCAAGCGCAACCCGCTGTGCGGCCGCAACTTCGAGTACTTCTCTGAGGACCCCCTGGTCTCGGGGAGCTTCGGAGCCGCGTTCGTGCGCGGCGCGGAATCCACCGGCGTCGCGACCTCTGTCAAGCACCTCGCTGCGAACTCCAATGAGGACTTCCGTTTCGTCGGCGACAGTCTCGTTGACGAGCGGGCGCTGCGCGAGATCTACCTCCGGGCGTTCGAACAGGTCGTCAGGACGGCGAAGCCGTCGACGGTGATGTGTGCGTACAACGCCATCAACGGCACGTTCTGCTCCGACAACAGAGAGCTCCTCACCGGGATCCTTCGTGACGAGTGGGGATTCGACGGCGTCGTCGTGACCGACTGGGGTGCCACCCATGACCGGGTGGCCGGCCTCAACGCCGGTTGCGAGCTCGACATGCCCGGTGAGGTGCTGCACAACAGGGCCCAGATCCGTGCGGCGCTGGGGGACGGACGGCTCAGCCAGGCGACCGTGGACGAAGCAGCGCGACGGATGCTGCGCCTCATCGCACGCTGCACCACAGCCGGGGAGCAGGACGATGCGACGGACGAGGCGGCGCACGCTGCCCTGGCTCGCGACATCGCGATCGAGGGTGCCGTCCTGCTGACAAACGACGGAACACTGCCCCTGGGGGCGCGGTCGAACTCGCTGCTCGTTGTGGGGGAGATGTTCGAGAGAATGCGGTTCCAGGGCGCCGGCTCCTCGTTGATCAACCCCCCTTCCGTCGTCACGCCGAAAGATGCGTTCGACCGCCGCGGCATCCGCTACCGCTACGCGAGGGGCTACCGCTCCCTCTCGACCGACCCCGACGCCGCACTCGAAGCCGATGCCGTGTCGGCCGCGAGCGAGGGCGACACCGTGCTGTTCTTCGGTGGACTCGGCGATCTCGAGGAGAGTGAGGGATTCGACCGTCGCACGATGCAACTCGGCGCGGCGCAGACCTCGCTTCTTCGTCGGCTGATCGATACCGGCGCCAAGGTCGTCCTCGTGCTGTTCGCCGGCGCACCCGTCGAGCTGCCTTTCGTGGACGAACTGGCCGCCGTGCTCGATATGTATCTCCCCGGGATGCACGGAGGCGAAGCTGTCGCTGCGCTGCTGTGGGGCGAGGCCAGCCCGTCGGGGAAGCTCGCCGAGAGCTGGCCCGACTCGGCGGCGACGGCGAGCTCCTTCGACGACTACGACCGCGACCGGGTCTCGCAGTACTACGAGTCCATCTACGTCGGCTATCGCTTCTACGACAAGGCGCAGACGCCCCTGAGGTTCCCCTTCGGACACGGCCTCTCGTACACGACCTTCACCTATGCGGGACTCGAGGTCGCCACCGTCGGCGACCGCGTCGAGGCCACGTTCACCGTGACGAACAACGGAGACCGCCCAGGAGCGGAAGTCGTCCAGCTCTACGTCAGAAACGCGCCCGGCCCGGTCTTCAAGGCGGACAAAGAACTGCGCGCCTTCGGCAAGGTGCGGCTGGAGCCCGGGGAGACGCGAGAGGTCACGCTGTCGTTCGCCGTGGACGACCTGAGGTACTGGGACATCGCCGATCACGCGTGGACGCTCGACGGCGGCGTCTACGAAGTGCTCGTGGCCGCGTCGGCGGCCGACATCCGGTTGCGCGCTCCGCTCGCAGTGGCCACCGACCGCGTCGCGCGGTCGCCGTACTCGAGTCGCGTGGATGCCGCGTACGCGATGCCGCCGCGACGGATTCCCGAGGCGTTCCCCGAGCTCGTGGGTACCCAGGTGCCGCCGCGCGCGCATTCGCACCGGCTCACGCTCGAGACCCGCCTGCGCGATGCCCGATGGTCCCTCATGGGTGGCATCATGCACGCGGTGGTGATGTCGCGCGTACGCAAGGAGTACCGAGCCGCGCTCGCGATGCCGGACTCGCTCGAACGCGACACCCGCGTGAAGAACACTCACTTCCTGGTGCGGATGATGCCCTTCAACTCGCTACGAAGCATGGTGATGTCCTCGGGCGGCGAGTTGCCGCATCACGTTGCCGCAGGCATCGCCGACATCGCTGCGTGTCACCCGGTGCGCGGCGTACGCACGATCATGACCGGATCCTCTGCGACCGGTCGCAAGAAGGGACGAGCATGAGGATCTCCGCGCTGCAGGTCAACGGCGTCGCGTCGGGACTCATCGTCGACGAACCGCCGACGATCGGGTTCGCCCTCGAATCCCCGATTCCGGGAGAGGCGCTGCGCTCAGCCCGGGTGATCGTCGGCGAGTGGCAGACCGAGACATCGTCGCAGATCGGCGTGCGCTATGGCGGTCGGCTGCTGCCGCACACGGACTATGACGTGACGGTGAAGGCCACCGGTACGAGCGGGGCCGTTGCCGAAGCGACGACCTCCTTCCGTACCGGGCGGCTCGACACGCCATGGACGGCGCAATGGATCACGGACGGCTCGTACGAGACGCCGCCCAAGCAGTCGCCTGTACCGATCGAGTTCCGGACCTGGTTCCGCACCCGCGCGGCCGTGGCTCGCGCGTGGATCGAGGCCACCGCACTCGGGGTATACGAACTCGAGCTGAACGGACGCAAGGTCGGGCAGGACTACTTCGCGCCCGGCTTCACCTCTTACGGCCACCAGATGCAGTACCAGACGTACGACGTCACCGAACAGCTGAGCGCCGCGAACGAACTGAGCGTCGTCGTCGCTGGAGGATGGGCCGTCGGCTCCTACACGCACAAGCGCAAGAACAAGATCTACGCCGACCGTCAGGCCCTCCTGTGCGAGTTGCACATCGAGTACGTCGACGGCACCTCCGAGATCGTCGCGAGCGGCCCGGACTGGGAGGTGAGCACCGAGTCACGCTTCCGTATGGCCGAATGGTATGACGGCGAGACGTACGACGCGACGTTGGTGCCAGCCACCTCGTCGTTCCGGCCCGCCGACGTCACTTCACCGAGAGGAACGCCGGATCTCATCGCGCAGTACGGTCCGCCGGTGCGTGTACAGCGCATCATGCATCCGATCTCGCGGACGGTCAGCCCCAGCGGGGAGCTCGTCTTCGACTTCGGCCAGAACTTCGCCGGCGTGATCAGCGCCCGCATTCGCGGATCTCACGGACAGCGGGTCGTCTTCCGCCACGCGGAAGTCACGGTCGACGGTGAGCTGTTCGTCACTTCTCTGCGCACCGCCAAGGCCACGGCGACCTACGTCTGCGCCGAAGGCGACCAGGAGTATTCGCCGAGGCTCACCTACATGGGATTCCGTTTCGTGGGGGTGCGCGGGATCGACGCCGATGATCTGGAACTGACGGCGCTCGTGCTGCACTCCGACGTGGACAAGGTCGGAGAGTTCCACTGCTCGAACGAACTGCTCAACAAGCTGCAGCACGCCATCGAGTGGGGCGGCCGGTCCAACTTCGTCGATATCCCGACCGACTGTCCCCAGCGTGATGAGCGCGAGGGCTGGACCGGCGACTACGCCGTGTTCGCCTCTACCGCCAGCTTCAACTTTGACATGTCGCGGTTCGTCGGGAAGTGGATGCGCGACGTCAGCGCAGAGCAGGCCAAGGGGGGAGGCATCCCCATGGTCGTCCCGCGAGCCGGCAATCCGTTCCCCGTCATGGCCACCTCGTGCTGGGGCGACGTCTGCGTCCTCGCACCGTGGGCCGAGTATCTCGCGCGCGGCGACCTCGAGCTGTTGCGACGGCACTATCCGACGATGAAGCGGTTCCTCAAAGCGGCGAAGTGGTGGTCGGGTCTGGGATCGATCCGGCGCGATCGCCGCCGAGTGTGGCGCTGGCCGTTCCACTTCGGCGACTGGACCTCACCCGACGGGTCGGCGAAGGAGTGGATCCAGAAAGGGCGGTGGATCGGCACCGCGTACTTCGCGAACTCGTGCGGACTGGTCGCACAGATCGCGGACCTGCTCGGTGAGCCCGCCGAAGCCGCGTACTATCGCGGTCTGCGTGACGAGATCACCCAGGCGTACCGCCACGTCTTCACCGACGGTCGAGGCACCCTCAAGAAGGAGTTCCAGACCGCCTACGTCCTGCCGCTGCACTTCGGCATGACGGACGGCGCGGAGACCCAGACGATGGCCGACAACCTCGTGCGCCTCATCGCGGAGGCTGACGGTCACTTGCGCACGGGGTTCCCCGGAACGCCCTACATCCTGTTCGCCCTCTCGGACAACGGCCGCGTCGATGAGGCGTTCGACCTGTTGCTGCAGACCGGGCCTCCGTCCTGGCTCTACATGATCGAGGCGGGCGGAACGACCATCTGGGAGCGTTGGGACGCACTGCGTCCGGATGGCACCGTGAACGTCGACGACCTCCGCGACGGCACCTCCGAGGAAGGCGCCGGTGGCGGAATGGTGTCGTTCAACCACTACGCCGCCGGCGCGGTCGGAGACTGGCTCTACCGGCGCGTCGCCGGGATCGAGCCGCTCGAGGGCGGGTACCGCTCGTTCCGCGTCGCTCCACTGCTGGGCGGCGGCATCACTTCGGCCGAGGCATCCGTGAAGACGCCCTACGGGACGGCGAGCTCCAGCTGGCGGGTCGAGGAGGACGTGTTCCGGTTGCGCGTGGAGGTCCCCGTCTCGACGACGTGCACGATCGAACTGCCGGACGGCACGGTGGCGAAGCGCGAGAGCGGGTCGCATGAGTTCGAGTGTTCGGTCCCGGCTGTCACAGCGTCGAGCTCCGTGTGAGCAGGGCGGACACGCGCGCGACGGCGCGGCTCGCGGATGGACTCGACATGTCTGATGAGGCATTCGAGGGCCGCCACGGCGAGATCCCGGTCCGTCGTTACAATCCTTCGCAGGCTCACGTCGCCACTGTGGTGTGGGCGCATGGCGGCGCGTTCTCCCACGGCGATCTTGAAATGCCGGAGTCGCACGCCGTCGCCGCAGCGCTCGCGAAGCGTGGGATCGAGGTTGTGGCTGTCGACTATCGGAGGGTTCCGCGGTGGAGTTGGTTCCGCGAACCTCGACGACCCGCGCCGGGAACCGTGACGTATCCCGTCCCTCTCGATGACATCGTCGACGCCTTCGCCCGTGTGCGCGCCGAGCGTGCAGCGGTGTTCCTAGGCGGCGCCTCGGCGGGAGCGTGCCTTGCAGCGGGCGCGGGCCTACGGTTGACGCGTGAAAGGCTGACTGTACCTGATGGGCTTCTCCTCGCCTATGGAACCTTTCACGCGGCCCTGCCTCCGATCGGGAACGAACTGCGATCCCGCATCCGCGGCCGTCACGGCATTCTTCAATTCCGCCCCGACACGGTCCGCCGCATGAATCTGAACTACGCGGGCGGTGCGGAACAGCTGCGCGAGCCGTTCGCGTTTCCCGGCGGGCATGAACTGACCGGCTTACCGCCGTCGCTGCTTCTCGACGCCGATCGGGACTCGCTGCGCGCATCTGGCGGCGCCTTCGCTGACGAGCTGCGCAACGACGGTGTTGCGGTCGAGCATCGCGTTCTCGCCGACGTGACCCACGGCTTTCTCAATCGTCCCGGCTCCCGCGGCTTCGCGGCTGCCGTGTCCATGATGGAGGCCTGGATCCGCTCCGTCGTCTGATCGGTTGCGGCGGCTCGACGTCCGACGACGCGGTGGACCTCAGCGCCGTTCCGCCAGCCCGCTCCGGTAGGCGATCGCGACGAGCTGCCCGCGGTCACGAGCATCGAGCTTCATCATCGCCCGATTGAGGTGGGTCTTGACTGTCAGGGGCGAAATGAACAGCCTGCGCGCGATCGTGGCGTTGTCGTCGCCGGCCGCCGCGGCGATCACGAGGTCGCGTTCGCGAGGGGTGAGCGTCGCCACACGCGCCGCCAGTTCGGGGTCGAGAGCCGCCGGGGGCCGGCTTTTCGCCAGGTGAGACACGACCGCTCGCGCTGCGCGCGGCGAGAGGCTGGATCGGCCCGCCGCGGTGTGCAGCACGGCATCGATGAGGTCGTCGGGCTCGGCGGATTTGCTGAGGAAGCCGTCCGCCCCGGCAGCGAGAGCGGCGATCACGTCCTCGTCGGCATCGAACGTCGTGAGGACGAGGACACGCACCGAGGTCAGCGCGGCGTCGGCGCGGATCCGCGTCGTCGCCTCGACACCATCGACACCCGGCATCCGCAGATCCATCAGGACGACGTCCGCCAGAGTGCTGTGCAGCAGTGACAACGCGGCCGCGCCGTCGCCGGCCTCGCCGACGATCTCGATGTCGGCGGATTCGAGCACGCTGCGGAGCCCGGCGCGGATCATCGCCTGGTCGTCGACGAGCAGCACGCTGGTCACGTTCGTCCGCCTTCCCTCTGGTGCGGGTGAGCCGGAAGCGCGGCCCGCACGACGAATCGTCCGTCCTCCGTCCCCGCTCGCAAGAAGCCGTGCACGCTGGCGGCGCGCTCACGCATCCCGACGAGGCCGAAGCCCTCGCCGGGACCCACGTCGGAGGCCACCGGGTTCGCGATCGTCACATGGATCTCCTCACCGGCGGTCTCGATGTCGATGTCGATCTCGCCGGTGCCGTACTTGCGGGCGTTCGTGAGCGACTCCTGGACGATGCGGTAGACGGTCACGCTCACAGATCGGTCGATCCC
>JBQCJQ010000643.1:0-2650 GCA_051952615.1 Humibacter sp. | reverse complement strand
GAGCCGCCGCGGTGCAGGATCTCGCGGGGAAACCACTTCCACAGGGCGAACGGACGGCGGCGTTCCGGCTTCTGCACCCAGCCGTGTTCGATCCCCTGCAGAACCGGCAGGCCCGACGTGGATGCGCTGTGCTGAGTCATGGCCTAGACGTTACGATCATGCAAATGCTGCCACCAGATGGCAGAGAGACTGTCTTCATAAAGATTCGGCCAGTAGACTTCTCGGCATGTTGCGCAGCGTGGCGGTGCCCGTGATCGACGGACTCGCCGTCTTCGAATTCGGCGTGCTCGGCGAGGTGTTCGGGCTCGATCGCTCTTATGCGAACCTGCCCAAGATCGACTTCAGGGTGTGCGGCATCGAACCTGGCGAGCCGGTGACAACCCCGGTCGGCGTCCAGGTGACCCCGCGACTCGGGTTCGAGGCGATGGATGACGCCGACGTCATCGCGTTGGCCGCTGAACAGATCCGGCCGGACGACGAGTATCCGCCCGAGCTGCTGGACGCTCTGCGCCGGGCATCCGATCGTGGCGCCATCCTGCTCAGCGCCTGCTCCGGAGCGTTCATGCTCGGGGCGGCCGGACTTCTCGACGGGCGCCCGTGCACGACGCACTGGAGGTATGCGGAAGAGCTGCAGCGCAGGCACCCCACCGCGATCGTCGACCCCGATGTGCTCTTCGTCGACGACGGCGATCTCATCACGAGCGCGGGAACGGCCGCCGGCATCGACGCGTGCCTGCACCTGGTTCGCCGCGAGCTGGGCAGCGGCGTCGCGAACGTGATCGCCCGCAACATGGTGGTTCCGCCGCAGCGCGACGGCGGGCAGCGGCAGTACATCAATCGGCCGGTGCCCGAGACGGACTGCGACGAGCTCGTCGATGTGCTCGCCTACCTCGATGCGCATCTCGACGAACAGCACACGGTGACAGCACTCGCGAAGCTCGCCCACATGTCCACCCGCACGTTCGCCAGACGCTTCGTGGCGGAGACCGGCGTGACCCCGATGCAGTGGCTCACGGCCCAACGCGTGCTGCACGCGCGACTGTTGTTGGAGACGACGGATGCCCCCATCGACGAGATCGCAGCGAGCTGTGGTTTCGGCAGCGCAACCCTGTTCCGCCATCACTTCACACGCGACGTCGGCGTCGCGCCCACCGCGTACCGACGCTCCTTCGCGCTGAGTGACAGCCGCACGAATGCTGTGACTCCCGCCACGGGCGTGGGCGGCGCACACGAGGATGCGCTCGCAGGTTAAGCTGTGCTTTCGATGCCAGACAGTCCGCTCTCCGCCTCGCCGTACGAGGTGCTCGGCGTGCAGGCGTCCGCCAGCCAGGACGAACTGCGTAAGGCCTATCGGCGGATGCTGCGCCAAGCCCACCCCGACACGGGAGGCTCCGCCGCACAGTTCGACGCGGTGCAGCGCGCGTGGGCGGTGCTCGGAAGCCCGGATGCTCGTGCCGCATACGACCGCGGGCACGGCGCCCACGAGACCCCGCACACCTGGGCGCCACAGCCGCCGAGGGCACCCCGCCAGGAGTCGAGGCCGCAGACGCGCACGTACGGTCATCCGGGCGGATTCTCCCGTGAGCGATACCTCACGCTGATCAGGGAGTGGTCCGGCCGCGGTCGTGAGCTGGAGAACCCGTACGACCCTGCGCTCGTGCGCTCCGCACCGCGCGAGATCAAGCACGCCCTTGCCGACGCCATCGCCGAGGAGAACACGGCTCGGGCACTGTCGACGCTCGGCATCGGCTACACCGTGTGGCACGACGTGGATGCCACCGGTCGCCTCGCGGCAGCATCGGGGCGCGTCGAGAAGATCGACCACGTCGTGCTCGGACCGACCGGCCTCTTCGCCATCCAGTCCGAGGACTGGGCCGCGCCCGTCATCGTGAGGCGTGGCGATCTGGTGCCGGAGGGCGACGCATCCGGATTCGAGCGGCAGCCGCTGCACGAGCTCGCCGGACGCGCCCGCACGCTCGGTCGCGCCGCGGCGGTCAAGTTCGCCGTCGCCGCCGTCGTGCTGCCCGACGCCGATCTGGAGCAGCCGATCCACGTCGTCGGACGGTCACGCGGAATCGCACTCGTCGCCGTCCAAGCCTCGGTGCTCCCCCACGTTCTGCGCACGGGTATCGCCGACACGCCGCGCCCCGACGGCACGGCGCTTTTCGAGCTGCGCACCCGCCTGCAGCAGGCCGTGCGCTTCGTCTGACCTCCGTCCGAGCGCCCTCCCACCCGACTCCGCTCCCGCCGTGACGTCGACCCACCACCGTCTCGTCGACCCACCACCTTGTCCACGCGGATTCGGTGGTGGCTCGACGCGTGAGTGGTGGCTCGGCGAAGCGGCGGTAACACCGATCCTTGACCGCGATTCGGCCGTCCGACCTGATCAAGGTCAGGCACACGTCGCACCAGCTCGTCAACGTGAAGGGAAACTGACCCCGCGGTGTCACCCTGAAGTGACACCGCGATGTCGCCCGCGCGCGACATCCCGCGAGCCACCACCGAAACGTCGACCCACCACGGTGTCGCCGGGCCCCCCCCCTGTCCCCGCGGCGTCGGTGGGGGGACGGCGGGGGAGTGGGGGGTGGGCGCGGGAGTGGGGGCTCGGCGCGGGAGTGGGGGCTCGGCGCGGGATTACTAATCATAATCG
>JBQCJQ010000642.1:0-2124 GCA_051952615.1 Humibacter sp. | reverse complement strand
CTTTCGAACCAAGTCTTGTGCGCAGTCGACGATACGCTTGCTTGCAGTCTTCATCTTCGTTGTGCCCGATGACTTCGGGTACGGTCGACGTCGTGGAGTGGTACGATATTATGTACCACTTGAGGAGGTAATCGTGTCAGCGATCACAGCGTCGGAAGCCCGTAAGAGCCTGTTCGGTCTCATCCAGCAGGTCAATGACGACCACACTGCCGTCGAGGTCGTCTCACGACACGGCAACGCCGTCATCCTGTCGAAGGACGACTACGACGCGATGACCGAGACCGCGTACCTGCTGCGCAACTCCGCAGGCGCCCGCCGGCTCGTCGAGGCGATCGAGCGCGCCCGTCAGGGCAAGTTCGAGCAGCACGATCTGCTCGAGGCGTGAGTCGCACTCTCGCTTTCGACCGCAATGGGTGGGAGGACTACCTCTACTGGCAAACTCAGGATCGCAAGACGTTGAAGCGGATCAACCAACTCATCGCCGACGTGCTACGCGACCCCTTCACGGGCATCGGCAAGCCCGAACCCCTCAAGCACATCATGACCGGTGCATGGTCACGTCGGATTGATGACGCCAACCGTCTCGTTTACTACGTCACCGACGAACACATCGTCATCCTGCAAGCGAGGGACCACTACTAACCCGACGCTCACCCGACCAGCGCGCGCAAGCGGATCCGCCCACGTGCAGGATCGTCGGAGCATCTAGCCCCGCCACCGGGCGGCATAGCGAGGTGTTCTTTGTTTGGCTCGTCGTCTAATGGCCAATGTCGTCGAGCTCGCGCCGCAGATACTGTGGGGCCTGTACCCGCCATGCCTCTGTTACGAGCTCGGCAAGATGGTCCTGGTCGATGCCGGCCATGCGGAACGCGACTTTCGGTTGCCCCCAGGGGGTGGTGGTGCGCAGGAACACCGTGGGCGCCATCTCGATAAGGGCGAGCGCGTCCAGGCTGTCGGCGACCTTCACGCCGACGACGAGCTCGGCCGCGATGATCTCGCGCATGTCAACGGGGATGCCGGGCCAAGGGTGGCACTCCCATGCATATAGCTTGCCGCGAACGAACCAAGCAGCGCCGCCCTTCGTCGACCGCTCCTCACTTCCAGGCAACCGAACCGCGGTCCGGCGCAGATCGTCGAGATCAGCCATCCCGTGACGATATTCCCCACCACCGACATGGAGCAGAACGCATCAGCTAGCGATCGGTCAGCGGGCAGTGAGGTTGAGCGCTGAGGCGAGGCTTGTGAGCGCGTACGTGTCGACGAGAGGTTGGAGGTGGCGCATGAGGGCTCGGACCGATGAAGCCACCGCACCGGGATTGAGGCTCGTGGGTAGGGTTTGCGCGAGCGTCAAGGGAATGGGCCGGTCGGCGTTCTCCAGACTCACAGCGCCGAACTGCGGGAACACCACACCTTCCCGCGCAGCGACGAGCTGCAGATAGAGGTCTCGCGCTTCGGAGAGGCTGCGGATCGCTCTCCACATGCGCCCTCGCGCGGCATGTCTCAGGGCGTCCGCCGCACCCAGACAGGACATGAACGTCCACCGTCGCATCTCGGTGTCGTCAGGGTCCCAGCGGGTGCGATCGAGATTCTCGCTCAGGTGCCCCGCCTTATCGACCAGCGCCATCGCTTCAGGAGGCAAACCTCGGCGCCCGTCCTCCGGCATGACGACCAGGGAGAGTTGCCGCCCGTCGCGGTAGACCGTGATGAGATGCGTCATGTCTGCGCCGAAAGGCTCGCGCACGCGTGCCGCGACGGGACCGAAGGCGCTCATCGCGGCTTCAATCGAATCGAGGCACCCCACTTCGCTCACGCCGATTCCCGCGTCCACGTCGGAGTGCCGGTCGCCGGCGCCGCGCCCCAAGGACCCGGACAGCTCCAGCCAGATCACCCAGGACGTTGCCGTAGCCCAGCTTTCCAACTCGGCAACCAGCGCCCACGGCCCGCCGGCATCCGATTCTTCAGTCACGATAACCACCGCAGCAGTATGCATCGCCTTGGACGCCTCTACCGAGCGGCGCCCGATGGTCGATCCTGTTATGTGCTGAAGCGTTGCGTGGGAGGTATCGACGGGCTGGCCGGGGCGGGCAGCCGATTATTTGGTGGCGTAGGCGACTGCGCTGTGTT
>JBQCJQ010000641.1:0-3537 GCA_051952615.1 Humibacter sp. | reverse complement strand
CCTCGTCTTCGCCGCCGACGAGGGTGAACGAGAAGACGCTGCCCTGGCCGCGCGGAAGGTACTTGCCCGCGAGCTCGTGATAGGGACTGGATGCCAGGCCGGAGTAGTCGACAGACACCACCTCGCGCTGCACCTGCAGCCACGCGGCGACGGCGAGCGCGTTCGCGGAGTGCGCGGCCACACGGAGCGACAGCGTCTCGAGGCCCTGCTGCAGCAGGAAGGCGTTGAACGGCGACAACGTCGGGCCGAACCGGGATGCGACGACCTCGCGCGCGTACACCGCGTAAGCGGCGCGCCCGAACGCCTCGACGTAGCTCTTGCCGCCGAGCGCCCGCTGCGGCGAGTTCAGGTGTGGGAAGGCTTCTGGCCGGGCGCCCCAGTCGAAGCGGCCGGCATCCACGATCGCACCGCCGAGCGCCGCTCCGTGCCCGGAGAGGAACTTGCTGGCCGAGTGCACCACGATGTCGGCGCCGAACTCGATCGGCCGCAGCAGGTACGGGGTGCCGAGGGTGTTGTCGACGATGAACGGGATGCCCGCCTCGTGCGCCACCGCGGCCACCGCTTCGAGGTCGAGCAGGTCGTTCGTCGGGTTCGGGATCGGCTCTCCGAAGATCGCCTTCGTCGTGGGTCGGAGGGCGCGGCGCCAGGCATCCGGATCCTCAGCGTCCGTCACGAAGTCGACCTCGATGCCGAGGCGGCCGAGGTTGTCTCTGATGAGGCCGCGACTGCCCTCGTAGATGCTGCTGGCCGACACGACGTGGTCGCCGGCCTGCAGGATGCCCAGGAACGCGACCGACAGCGCGGCCTGTCCACTGGCGACGACGATCGCCTCCGCAGCACCCTCGAGGGCGGCGAGGCGTCGTTCCACCGACGACGTCGTCGGGTTGCCGACGCGCGAGTACGTGTAGCCGTCATCGTCGCCGGCGAAGCGGTCACGGGCGTGCTCGAAGTCGTCGAAGACGAAACCGGCGCTCACGTAGATGGGCGGGATGCGCGACCCGAAGGCGGCATCCGGCTCGGTTCCGGCGTGGATCTGTGCGGTCGCGAAGCCCAGCTGCTCGTCGTCGAGCACGCTGCGGGCGGGGAAGGCTGGTGTTGCTGTCACCGGTCCATGGTGCGCGCGGTCGGCCGAATCCTCCGCATCGCCATGAACCTGTGTTACCGACGCGGCGTATGCTCGCTGCGTCGCACGCATCCGAACAGACACTCATCCGAACCGAGGAGCCGCAGTGGCACATCCCACAGCACCGGAGCCCATCGCCTACGGCGCACTCGAGAAGGGCGCGGTCGTGACCACGAAAGACGGCGACCGCATCGGGACCGTCGAGCACGTTCTGCAGGAGCCGTCGCTCGACCTCTTCGACGGGCTCGTCGTGCAGACCGCGCACGGTGTGCGCTTCGTGGATGCCGACCACGTCACGACCATCACGACGGCCGGAGTCACCACGTCGTTCGACGAGTCGGAGGTGTCGTCGCTCCCCGAGCCGGACGGCAACGCTGTGTTGTCCGCGGACCCCACCCAGTACCAGGGTGAGGGGCTCACGGCGTGGTGGGGTCGCACGTTCCGCCGCTCGCACTGGCTGCGCGAGAAGGAGTGAGCGCCGGTCCCGAGCGCCACAGCGGCGGAGGCCAGAGCGGTGGAGGCCCGAGCGCTGAAGGCCCGAGCGCTGAAGGCCCGAGCGGTGGATGTCCGTGCCTCAGCGGCCAGCCGTTCGAGGAGTGCTGCGCGCCCCTGCTGCGCGGTGAGGATGTCGCCCCTTCCGCCGAGCGCCTGATGCGTTCCCGCTACACGGCGTTCGCCGTCGGGGATGCCGCCTACCTGCTGAACACGTGGCATCCGTCGACGCGGCCGGCGGAGCTGGAGCTGGACCCCGATCTCGAGTGGCGACGGCTGGACATCCTCGACGCCGTTCGCGGGGGCGCTGACGACGATTCCGGTGAGGTGGAGTTCCGCGCGTTCTGGCGGGTGCTGCCTGGGCCGGGCCGTGAGCGGGACGGCGGGGTGCTGCACGAGCGCAGCCGATTCCGGCGCGAGGGCGGCCGCTGGTTCTACGTCGACGGCGACATCCTGAACTGACGACGATGCCCCGGCCGGGGAATCCGCGGCCGGGGCATCAGCGCCCGGGAAACTGCTGCCCGGGCATCCGTTCGTTCACTCCGCCATCCCGACTCACTCGGCCAGGATCAGGTAGAGCGCCTTGCGCAGTTCGTCGATCTTCTCGGCGGCCTGCTTGCGCTGCTCCTCGTTGGCGGCGAAGCGGAACTGGTGCACGACGCCCATCAGCTTGCCGATGGACTCGTGAAGGGCGGCATCCGTCTCGGTGCGACCGGGGGTGGCCTGCCAGGCGGCGTCGAGCTCGGACTGGTGCTCCGCGATGTAGGCCTTGCCCGCCTCGCTGAGCTCGTAGTCGGTACGGCGGCCGTCACCGGTCGCCTCGACGAGCTCCTCGTCGACGAGCTGCTGCAGCGTCGGGTACACCGAGCCGGGGCTCGGCTTCCACAGGCCGTCGGTCTTCTCGGCGATCGCCTTGATGAGGGCGTAGCCGTTCTTCGGACCGTCGGCGAGCAGGCTCAGGATGGCCGCCCTGATGTCCCCGCGCGACGCACGCTTGCGCCCGCGAGGCCCGAACGGGGCGAATGCGGCGGGGTCGAACCCGCGCGGGTCGAACGACGGACCGAACCCGCGACGACCGTAGCCGCCCGGGTAGCCGAAGCCGCCCTGCTCGCGAGGCCCTGCCCCGTGGCCGCCTTCGTGGTGTTCGTGGGGTCCGCCGTTGCCCGCGCCGTGGTGCTCGGCACCGCGGGCGTCGTCGTGGTGGAACCGGTGCGGCTCCTGGCCGCGACCGCACCTCTCGGCGCGATCCTGATGGGGGAAGTGGCGACGATGCGCGTCGCCGGGGAAGTAGTCGTCTCGCATGAGAACTCCAATCGTTGGACTATCTAAGACACGTCAACGATATATCGTTAAGAACTATTCCGCAAGGTCCAGGGTCGCCGGAGCCTCAGCGCGAGTGCCGCCGCGGCTCCCGCCGCGAGCTCCCGCCGCGACTTCAGCCACGAGATCCCGTTTGGAAGTCAAAAGATGCGAACTTCGCGCCCGCGGTTCGCGTTATTTGACTTTCAAACGGGGTCACGGGTCTGGCCTGTGAGGCTCCCCGTGGCCCGGCACGGAGAGCGAACACCGCGGCCCCCTTCTCGCTGGTTGAGGAGCACCGCGTCGCGGCGCGTCTCGAAACACGCCCCACGCCAGCCCCTCACCTCAGCACCCCAACCACCCCAGCCCCAGATGTCGTTTCGTTTGCATAAAACGCGGCTCGCGGAGGGACGGACGGCGGTTTGTGCAATAGAAACCAGAAATAGCTGCCGGGAGTGGCTCGCGTAGGCACTGGCGGCCGTGCGCGCATGTGGACGCGCGGGCATGTGGGCGGGGCGGACCGACAGGGATGTCGCGGCGGACGGACGGAGCGACCCGCAGGCCGCTGGCGCACGGAGCGACGAGCGCATCGCGAGCGGCGGCCGAAGCAGCGGGCGCGGGCG
>JBQCJQ010000640.1:0-3572 GCA_051952615.1 Humibacter sp. | reverse complement strand
CGGCACGTCGATGTGGGAGTTGTAGGCCTCGTCGCGGTCGATCGGGAACGTCTCGAGAACGTACTCGAACGACATCGAGTGATTAGCCTCCTCCCACATCTGCTTCGCGAGGTAGAGGTGCGCCTCCGCCGCGTTGAGATAGGGGTAGACGCCGAACGCCAGAGCCTTGTTCACCAGGAGCTCGTTCGGGTTGAAGTAGCTGATCAGGAACGTCACCGCGTGACGCTCCTCATCGGTCATCTTCTTGAAGTCGGCGATGTCTTCGCCGAGCTGGATCTCGTTGGGGAACCACGTGTTCGCCACGGCCTGGTCGTACAGGTCCATCGCCCACTGGTACGTGACCGGCTTCAGCAGCAGGCCCTCTTTGATCCCGGTGCCCAGAATGCCCATGATGTCTCTCTAATCCGTCTTGTCGTCGTTCAAAGCCAACCTCGTGACCGCCCAGATCGCGGTCAGAGGTTCACTGGCAGGACTCGCACTGCAGGTCATCCATCGGGTCGACCGGAACGTAGTACTCGAACTCGTCGTCCATCACTTCTCACCACCCTGTGCGGAACCCGAGGCCACTCCACCGAAGCCGAAGCCCCTGCGGGCCGGAGCCGCCGCCGGAACGGCGGAACCGGCATCAGCAGCGGACGACGCGCCGACACCCGCGGGCACGGCGCCGAAGCCCTTGCGCGCGCCGCCGATCTCCTCGGCCTTGGTCACCCGAACCGTGGTCTGCTCCGCCTGGTGACGCGGCTTCATGTGCAGGTAGTACGTGGTCTTCACGCCGCGCTCCCACGCCGCGGAGTAGAGGTCGACCATGTCGGCGACGTCGCGCGTCTCGAGGTAGATGTTGCGGCTGATGGCCTGGTCGATCCACTTCTGTGCTCGCGCTGCGACCTCGAGGAACGCGTACGGCGAGAGCTGGAAGCTCGTCTTGTAGACCCGCTTGATCTCGTCGGGGATGTCCGCGATGCCCTGGATGTCTCCCTGGCTGCGCAGCACCTGCTCGCGCACCTTCTCCCACAGGCCGTGCTGCTGAAGCGTCGCGACCAGGTTGCGGTTCACCTCGAGGAACTTGCCGTTCGAGGTGGAGCGGCTGAAGATCTGCGAGAACTGCGGGTCGAACCCCGGCGTGGTGCCCGCGACGAGTCCGATGGATGCGGTCGGCGCGATCGCCATGAGCGTCGCGTTGCGCATGCCTCCCTTGACCCGCTCGCGAAGGGCGTCCCAGTCCAAGCGCGTCTTGCGGTTGACCTTGATCTCGACGCCGCGGTCCTGCTCGGTGATGGCGATCGTGTCGAACGGCACCATGCCCTGCGACCAGCGGGAGCCCGCGAAGTTCGGGTACGCGCCGCGCTCAGCAGCGAGGTCGACCGACTCCTCGATGGCGTAGTACGAGATCCGCTCGGCGACCTCGTCGATGAGGTCGTACGCCTCTTCCGACTCGTAGCTGTAGCCGAGCCGCTCGACGACATCCGTGAAGCCCATGATGCCGAGGCCCACGGCGCGGTTGTTGATGTTCGCGTGGTCCGCCTCGGGCACCGACGACATCGTGATGTCGATCAGGTTGTCCAGCTGCCGCACCGCAAGGCGGGCGCTGCGCTCGATCGTGGCCCAGTTGAACGTGCCGTCGTCCTGCAGGTGGCGCGACAGGTTGATCGAGGCGAGGTTGCAGACCGCGATGTTGTCGATGTCTTGCGGCAGGCAGATCTCGGTGCAGAGGTTCGAGAGGTGAATGGTGCCCGTGTTGTTGTTCAGGGCGCGGTTGTTGATCGTGTCCTTCCAGGTCAGCCACGGGTGGCTGGTGGTCTGCAGGCTCATCAGGATGTCTTTGAACTGCGCGCGCGCGGACATCTTCTTGAACATCCGCATGTTGCCGGCCTCGGCCTGCTCGACGTAGTGCGCGTAGCGCTCGCTGAACTCCTTGCCGTAGAGCTCGTTGAGGTCGGCGACCTCCAGCGGGTCGAAGAGATACCACGGCTCGTCGTGCTGCACGCGCTTCATGAACTCGTCGCTGATCCACACAGCGGTGTTCGCCGTGCGGGTGCGACGGTAGGGGTCGCCGGAGTTCTGGCGAAGGTCGAGGAACTCGGGGAAGTCGAGGTGCCAGTTCTCCATGTAGAAGCAGAGCGCGCCGAACTTCTTGCCGCCGCGGCTGACCGCGCGCAGCACAGAGTCGATGGTGTGCATGAACGGGATGGGGCCGGTCGAGGTGGTGTTGTTGGACCGGATCGGCGAGCCCTGCGACCGAAGCTTGGTGACCGAGAGGCCGATGCCGCCGGTGCCCTTGGTGATCCACATGACGTCGCGCACGCTCTTGGCGATGTGCTCGATGTCGTCGTGCATCTCCATGACGAAGCAGTTCGAGAGCTGCGGGAACTTGGTGCCCGCGTTGACCAGGGTGGAGCCTGCTGCGAGGTAGTCGAGACGCGACATGGTCTCGTAGAACTCGATGGCGATGGCCGTCGGGTCGGTCTCGTTGAGGGAGAGCCCCATCGCGATGCGCATCCAGAAGTACTGCGGAACCTCCAGCGGCTCACCGTTACGCGCCTTGATGCCGTAGCGGTTGTTCAGCGTGACGAGGCCGATGTACTTGAGCAGGCCGTCGTGCGAAGGCTCGAGCACCGAGGCGAGGCGGTCGAGGTCGAAGAGGTCGGGGAAGCGGGGGTCGAGCAGTTCCTCTGCGACGCCGCGCTCGATGTAGGCGCGGAATCCGTCGCGGTGCAGGCGCTTGAGCTCCTCGGCGGACTCGTAGTCGCCGAGAACGCGCTTGTAGATGGTCTTGAGCAGGAGTCGGGCGGCGACGGTGTCGAAGGCCGGGTCATCCTTCACGTTCTGCAGGGCGACCTGGATGACCGCCTCGTCGAGCTGCTGAGTGGTGATGCCGTCGAACAGGGTCAGTTCGAGCTCGCTCGCGATCTGGGTAACCCAGGTGATGTTCTCGTCGAGGCCCTCCGAGGCCTTCTCGATCGCCAGGTTGATCTTGTTCGCGTCGTACGGCTCACGCTCACCGTTGCGCTTCACGACTGTGATGGTCACTTCGCCTCTTCCTCACTTCCACCCGCGTACGTCATCGACGTCCCGGCCCCTTCTGCGGGGTCGCCAAACATCCCGGCTCGTACGGCGTTTTTCGCCATCCGACCGGCCGCTTGATCTCCCCAACAACTCTTCGTCGCCGTGCGTCGTCTTCTCGCATCTTCGGACAAGCCACCGACACTCGTTCACACGTTGTCGACGCGGTCTGTCCGTCTGTTCTGCTGAACGGGAAGCCCCCAACACAACCGGCGTGTGATCACTATATAGCGGGGTGCCCTCGAGCGCTCATCCCTAGATGTAGTGGGCGTGTCGTCCACAGAATGTGGAAAACTTCGCGGACTTATCCCCAGTTTTCACAGCCCTCAACCACGACCACAGGTCGCTTATCGTGCCGAAAATCGGAGTTCTGCGGCGACACGCCGTCCGGCACTCGCGACACGCCGACGTCCACCCCCAATCTCCGATTTTCGACCAAGCCCCGCGGCAAAACCCGCCCACTATCTTGATGGGATGACCGACCACTGGGACCAGGAGCAGGCGCGTCTCGA
>JBQCJQ010000639.1:0-5689 GCA_051952615.1 Humibacter sp. | reverse complement strand
GGCTCTGCCGTGGCGTGCGCGTGAGCGGCACCGGGGGCGCTGTCGCGCTCACCGGCCCGGGCCCGAACCGGGTTGAGCGTATGCGCCGGCATCCACGCCCCCCCCCCCCGACGGTGCGCCGTAGGGCGAGCCGTCCGACGCATCGAATCGCGGGCGTGCGGAGCGCAGGTCGTCATCCAGCGCCTTCAGGTCGGCGTACGCGGCGCCGTCGCCGTGCCGGCCGAGGTAGCGCACCCCGTCGAAGAGCAGCGCTGCGTTGTGCAGCCTCGCCGTGAACTCGGGAAGCGCGGCGGACGCGAGTGCCGATACCTCCTGCGCTGTCGTGCCGGGGAGCACGAGAACGATGGTGCGATCGGCCAGAGATCGCGCGATAGCACGGAACAGGTCGAGCACCGCCGCGTCGAGTCTGCCGTCGCGTGCGGCTGCTGCAGCGTCCTTTCGCAACTGGTCGGCGCCACGGGGATCGTCGGCGTCGAAGACGACGGGCACGGCCTGTCTTCTGCGCAGACGCGGCAGGCCGAAGATCACGAATGCGCCGATGATCAGCGCCGCGGCGATGGCGATGCCGACGGCGGCGATCACCCAACCGGCGCCGCTCCCGGGGTGGAAACCGAGGGATCCGAACCACTCGGCGACCTGCTGCGCCAGCCGGTCGAACCAGGTGGGCTTGGCGGCCTGGTACTCGGGCTTCGCGAGCTCGTGTCGCAGCCAGCGTTGCGCTGTCGGCCCGTCGGGGTCGAGCGGTGGCGCGTCGGCGAGCGCGCGCGTCAGCACCGCGACCACCGTCACGGTGCTCCCCGGTACTGGCCGGTCCAGGTCGCCTGTCCGGCAGGCCATCCGAAGCCCGGACGGGGCGTGGCGAACGGGTCTGCGCCGTCCTGCCTGCCCGCCGCGCGGTCCTCGACGGTGCGCTGCAGGTCGGCGTCGAGACCCTCGCGGCGCATCCGCAAATCGAGATAGACGGTGGTGGCGGCGGCCGACTCGATCACGGATGTGATGGAGCCGACGAGGATGCTCACCAGCAGAGTGATGCCGTAGTAGACGATCGTGACGATGATCGACGCCTGGGACCGGAACGAGCCCGTCGGGTCGATCACGGCGATCACGATCGTGAAGATCACCTGCAGCGGAATGCTGATCACGAAGCTCGCGGCGGAGCAGATCAGAGCGACGAGTGCGAGGGTGCCGAACGTGCGCCAGAACGACCGGTCGGTCAGCCGCCAGGAGCGCGCTACGGCCGTCCAGATGCCGACCCGCTCGACGACGATCACGCTGGGCGTGAGCGCGGTCTTCGTGCCGAGCCACACCCAGAGCGCGATCAAGCCGAACCCCGCCAGAACCGAGAACAGCACGGTGACGAGCACGGAGCGCGCCAGCGAGGACGCGATCGCGGCCACCACGACGAGTGCGATGGATGCCGTCACCGCGGCAGCGAGCAGCACCGTCCAGCCGATCAGCCGCGATCGGCTGCCTCTCGTGGCCCGCCACAGCCCGCGCAGTGTGAGCTTCTCGCCGAGCGCACCGTGCGACACCTCCGAGGCGACGAGCCCCTGCACCAGGGCCGTGCCGACCAGCGAGACGATGATGGTGAGCAGGAACGCCGCGATCAGGAGCGCGATGCTGCCGGCCAGGATGGCCTGCGAGGCGCTCGTCGCCGACCCCTCGGATGCCGAGATGCGGCTTGCGGCGAACACCGTCGTCGCGCCGACCAGCACGACGCTCAGCACCGCCGTGATGAGCTGCACGATGAGCGACCCGCCGACCGTCGCGCGCGGGTTGTGTCGGAGCACCCGGAACGGGGTGCCGAGCAGGGTGCCGAAGGGCAGGGGACGGAGCGGGAAGAGCCCGGGCTTCGGCGGCGGGGTCCAGCCGCCGGGCTGCTGCCATCCGTCGGGGGCCTGGCCGGGGACCTGCCATGCGGGCTGCTGCCATGTCGGCTGTTGCCACGCGGGCTGCTGCCACGCGGGCTGTTGCGATGCGGGCTGCTGCGATGGCGTCGGGGGCGCCCACGACTCCGGCGCCGTCCACTGCGTCGAGCCGTCTGCCTTGGCGCCCGGCTGCGAGTCGCCGTCCTGGCCGAGGTTGTCGCTCACCGCTGCCTTCCGATGCTGGGATCTTCGACGAGATCATCGACGCCGGCAATGGCTCCTTCGGCGCGGACGTCCGGGTCCGCTCCATCCTGACACACCCCGCTCGCCTACTGCCCACACGCCGGTGCGCCTCCGCGGGGCCCTCACAAGACGGTCGGCTACTCTTGTGCCATGATCTCGCCCGCGCGGTCGTCTGCCGTGGGCGTTGAAGAAGAATCAGGACCCGAACAGTCATGAGTGCACGCATCCTGGTCGTCGACGATGACACCGCGCTCGCCGAGATGATCGGCATCGTGTTGCGCACCGAGGGATTCGAACCGAGCTTCTGCGCCGACGGAGCGATCGCCATCGACGCGTTCCACGCGAGCAAGCCCGACCTGATCCTCCTCGACCTGATGCTCCCCGGCATGGACGGCATCGAGGTGTGCGCGCGCATCCGTACCGAGTCGGGCATCCCGATCATCATGCTCACCGCCAAGTCCGACACGGCGGATGTCGTCAAGGGGCTCGAATCGGGCGCCGACGACTACATGGTGAAGCCGTTCAACCCCAAAGAGCTCGTCGCGCGCATCCGCACCCGGCTGCGCCCCGCCGCGTCGTCACCGGCTGCCGACACTCTGCGGGTCGGCGACCTCGAGATCGACGTGGCGGCGCACGAGGTGCGGCGGGCGGACGAGCGCATCAACCTGACTCCGCTGGAGTTCGACCTGCTGATCGCCCTGGCCGCCAAGCCGCAGCAGGTCTTCACCAGGGAGATGCTGCTCGAGCAGGTGTGGGGTTACCACTACAAGGCGGACACCCGGCTCGTCAACGTTCACGTTCAGCGGTTGCGGGCGAAGGTCGAAGACGACCCCGACAACCCGAAGATCGTGATGACCGTGCGCGGTGTCGGCTCCCGCGCGGGCACCACGCCTTGACGGAAGCCGTCCCCCCGATGTTCCTGGGTGTCGACTGGCGGCGGTGGCGGGAATGGCCCGGCCGCCTCGTGCACCTGTGGCGAACGTCGTTGCAATTCCGCACGGTGCTCTCCACGGTGGCGCTCACCGGGGCCGCCGTGCTCATCGCCGGCCTCGTCGTGACGTTCGTCGTTGCTGGCGACCTCTACCAGTCGCGACTCGACCAGGCGTACCACGACGCGGCACGAGCGACGACGGATGCCCAGAAGAAGCTCGACGCGTCAGACGCCACCGACCCCGAGGCGATCGACAACCTCTTCCTGCAGGTCTTCGGCGACGTGAAGAACTCGACGACCACCGGCCTCGTCGCGTCGTTCCGGGTTCCCGGTCAGGGCATCGACCCGGCAGCTCCCGTCGGCGTCTCCACCTTCGGCTCGGGCAACGATGTCATCTCGTCGTCCCTGCGCAAGGCCGTGCAGTCGTCGCCGCACGCGCTCTTCGCCCAGTCCGTCGGGCTCCCGGCGGGCGACGGTGCGACGACACCGGGCATCGTCGTCGGGTCGCAGCTGCAGCTGGCGACGGCCGGACGCTACGAGCTCTACATCGGCTACGACCTTTCGGATTCCGAGCAGACCCTGTTGTTCGTTCAGCGCACCCTGCTGGTCACCGGGCTCGCGCTGCTTCTCCTGATCGCAGCGATCACCGTGCTTGTCGTACGTCTCGTGGTCAACCCGATCCGCATCGCGGCCCAGACGAGCCGACGACTGGCCGAAGGCGATCTAGAGGTGCGCATGCCGATCGCCAACGAGGACGCGTTCGCCACCCTGGCCCGTTCCTTCAACGGCATGGCTGACGGCCTGCAGCGCCAGATCACCCAGCTCGCCACGCTCTCGCAGCTGCAGCAACGCTTCGTGAGCGACGTCTCCCACGAGCTGCGCACGCCACTCACCACCATCCGCCTCGCCGGCGATGTCATCTACGACCAGCGCGAGGACTTCCCGCCCGCGACGGCCCGCACGGCGGAGCTGCTGCACGCGCAGATCGACCGGTTCGACACCCTGCTTTCCGATCTGCTCGAGATCAGCAGGTACGACGCGGGCTCCGTCGTGCTCGAACTGGAGCCGACCAACCTGACACGGCTCGCCGAGGACGCCGTCGAAGACATGGGTCCCCTCGCCGCCACGAAGGGATCGGAGCTGCGCCTCGAGGCGCCGGGCGGCTACTTCGAGGTCGACATGGACGCCCGCCGGGTGCGAAGGGTGCTCCGCAACCTTCTGGGCAACGCCATCGAGCACGGCGAGGGGCACCCCGTTGTCGTCATCGTCGACAGCAACGAGACGGCCGTCGCCCTCGCGGTGCGCGATTACGGACTCGGGATGAGCGAGAACGAGGTCGACCACGTCTTCGACCGCTTCTGGCGTGCCGATCCGTCGCGCAAGCGCACCATCGGCGGCACCGGGCTCGGGTTGGCGATCTCGCTCGAGGACGCGACACAGCACGACGGGTGGCTCGACGTCTGGTCGAGCCCTGGAAAGGGCTCGAGCTTCCGCCTGACCCTGCCGCGGACACCGGGGGAGCCGATCCTCACCTCACCGGTTCCACTGCCACCGCAGGATGCCCCGCTCGACGAGGAAGGTCACCCGATCGGCCACGAGCACAGCGGCAGGCGCCGCGTGCCGCTCCCCACCGACACACGTTCGCGCGGGTCGAAGGACCGTGGAGACAAGGGACGCGAGCGCAGAGAGGGCGGTCGCGGGCGTCGTCCGCAGGATCGCCGCGAGACGCGTGAAGGGCGTGGTTCGGAAAGCCAGGCCGTCGAGGGACGGGGCACAGAGGGACGCGAGGGGACGGTGTCGTCGCGATGAGGTTCGGAAGTGGAGCGAAGGTCACCGGGTCTCTGGCCGGGCGGCTGGGCAGGCGAGGCGTGACATCCATCGCCGCGATCGCTGTGCTCGCCATCCTCGCCGGCTGTGCTCAGATTCCGCAGACCAGTTCGGTGAAGGAGGTCGGCACCCTCGGCTCGCAGAACGCCGGTCTCGGGCAGGTCGACTTCCTGCCGAGCAGTCCGCAGAACGGCGCGACGCAGGATCAGATCCTGACCGGGTTCATCCAGGCCGCTGTCTCACCGCAGGGCGATTACGCCGTCGCACGCGAGTTCCTCACCCCCGGCTTCGGCAGCAAGTGGAACCCGGACGCCTCCGTCACGGTCGACACGGGTTCTCGCGACTTCGAGACGGTCGGCGCCAACCAGAAGCTCGTGACCGTTGTGCCGACGGCGTTCGTGGATGCCGACGGCACCTACCGGCGTGCGGAGTCGTCGACGGGCATCCAGCAGCAGTACTCGTTCGTCAAGGTGAACGGCGAGTGGCGCATCTCGAAGGCGCCCAACGGCGTCATCATCGACAGCTCGCGCTTCGCGAGCGTGTTCTCGCCGCATTCGCTCTACTTCTTCAGCCCCGATTTCTCCTATCTGGTTCCCGACGAACGGTGGTTCCCCGACTCGCCGGCTTCCTTGCAGACGCGCGTGGTGAAGGAGCTCGTGCAAGGGCCTGCCGCGTGGCTCGGCGGTGCCTACATCACCGCGTTCCCCCAGGGGGCACAGCTCACCTCTGACTCGGTCACGGTGACCGATGGCGCGGCGAACGTCGACCTCAACAGCACCGCGGGCTCGGTGAGCGACACCACCCTCTCGCGCATGGAGCT
>JBQCJQ010000638.1:0-4714 GCA_051952615.1 Humibacter sp. | reverse complement strand
TGGCGCGAGGCGATCGGGCTGCGGTACCCGTTCGAAGTCGAGACGGCGAACATCCCGCCCTACAACGGCAGGCAGCCGGTGCGCCGGCAGGACGCCCCGATGCGGTACGGGCGCATCCCCGGACTGGACAAGGATGTCTCCCGCCTCGTCATGGGCGTCGACAACCAGACCACGCTCGGTCACGCCTCCGCGATGTTCGACGACTTCGTCGAGCGAGGCGGCAACGCGTTCGATACTGCTTATATCTACGGCGGCGGACTCATGGAGCGCCTGCTCGGCCGCTGGGTCGCGAACCGCGGCGTTCGGGATGACGTGGTCATCGTCGGAAAGGGTGCGCACACTCCGCACTGCGACCCCGAGTCCATCGTTCGGCAGCTCGACGAGACGCTCGACAGGCTGCAGACCGACCATGTCGACCTCTATTTGATGCATCGCGACAACCCGGACATCCCGGTCGGCGAGTTCGTCGACGTTCTCGACGAGCAGGCGCGGGCAGGGCGTATCCGCGTGTTCGGTGGCTCGAACTGGTCGATCGCGCGCTTCGAGGAGGCGCAGGCCTACGCGGATGCGAACGGCAAGCAGCGCTTCTCGGTGCTCAGCGACCACTTCGGTCTGGCGCACGCGCTCGACGTTCCGTGGGCGGGATGCCGTCACGTCACCGACGTCGCTGACCGCGAGTGGCTGGAGCGCACGGGTACGACGCTGCTGCCCTGGTCGTCGCAGGCGCGCGGCTTCTTCGCCCGTGCGGACCGGGATGACACCTCCGACGCCGAACTCGTGCGCTGCTACTACAGCGACGACAACTTCGAGCGGCTGGCGAGAACGCGCGAGCTGGCATCCGAGCTAGGCGTGGCCCCGACCGCGATCGCCCTCGCGTACGTGCTCGCGCAGTCGTTCCCGACATTCCCGCTGATCGGACCGCGCAGCATCGAGGAGACGCGCACCTCGCTCGCGGGGCTCGACATCGAGCTCACCCAGGACCAGGTGCGCTGGCTCGACCTGCGCGGCTGAAGCTCCACCGCCGTGCCGTCGAGGGGGAGACCCTTCGGCGGTACGGCGAGCTCAACCCGCGGAACTGTTCGAGGCAGGATGCTCCACAGTGGCATCCGTTCCCGGATACACGAGCATCTCGTGCCCGTCATCGAACCGCACGAGGTAGGGCGGGGATCCGTCTGCACCTCGTACCTCGACGATCTCGCCGCGTCGGTCCGGCGTCTCGACCGTCACTCCGCGAATGACGATGCGCTCGCCCGCTTGTGCACGCATGGCCACCATCTCCTTTGACGACCATTCCAGGTTACGTCCCACGAACTGGGGTACGCAGGATGAGCCCTATACCTTCGACAAGTCTTGACAGTCTCTTGTGCCGGGAGGAACCTTTTTCTTGGGTCGTTCATAGCTCTCCGTGGGGGCGGCGAGCTGGCGGCCCGTTTGAAAAACTCGCCCGCTTGCCCCATTTCTCCCGATGAGCCGGAATACCGGCCCATCGGGTGTTTTGGTTAACGCCCCACCCCGCCCACTCCGCGCCACCCACACCACTCACGCCCCACCACCCACACCCTCGCCCCACCACCCACACGCCACCCCCACGAAGTGCTCGCCACTTGTTGTCGTATCGCCGCGGGGGATTCCGCAGAAAGTGGCGACGACGTGGTGGCAGCGAGGTGACGAGGTGGCGGAGCCGGGATGTCAAACCCCATGACACGCGCACCATGGCCGACATAGGGTGAAGCCATGTTCAGTGCGATCGATTCCTTCAGCGGATTCAGCGTCGACGACCTTGCTCGCGCACGGGAGTTCTACCGCGACACCCTGGGACTCGCGGTCGAGTCGGAGGGTGACATGGGCATCCGTCTCACGTTGCCCGGCGGAGGCGAGGTCTTCGTCTACGCGAAACCGGACCACACTCCCGCGTCGTTCACGATCCTGAACTTCGTCGTCGACGACATCGAGGCGTCCGTCGACGAGCTCAACGCCGCCGGCGTCGTCACGAAGATCTACGACAACGCGGAGTTCCCGACCGACGCGAAGGGCATCGCGCGTCCCAACAACCCGGAGTGGGGCCCGGACATCGCGTGGTTCCGCGACCCGGCGGGCAACGTGCTGTCGGTCATCCAGGCCTGACGAGTCGCCCCCGTAGAAGCGTCTCCATCGTGGGTTGAGGAGCACGCCGAAGGCGCGCGTCTCGAAACCCGCACGCTGTCAGACGCCGGGCTTCGAGACGCGCGCACCTACGCGGCTCTTGCTATGACCGCACGGAGCGGCGGGTGAACAGCAGCGCGCCGAGGCCCGCCAGCAGCGCCAGTACCGCGGCACCGATGACACCGAACACGTTCGATCCGGTGTCCGCCAGGGCGTTGGAATCCGCGCTGGATGCCGCTGCCGAGACCCCGCTCACGGCGTGAGTGGCCACCGTGGGCTGAATGGTGCTGGCCGGCTCCGTGGAGCCCGTGGTGCCGGTGGGGCCGGTCGGTCCCGTTGGCCCAGTCGGTCCCGTAGGTCCGGTCGGTCCGGTGGGGCCCGTGGGTCCCGTGGGCCCGGTGGGTCCGGTGGGTCCGGTCGGTCCGGTCGGGCCGCCCGGAACGGTGGTGTCCGCTCCCGTCGTGGTCGAGTCACCGAGCACGCTGATCGCGTCGCCGCCGACCGTGATCGGGAGGGCCACGCCGATCGGTGCCAGCAGCCCGCTGGCCAGCCCGCCGTTGCCGGTCGTGCTGTCGCTGGAACCTGTCGCCGGGTCGCTCACCGTGGTCTTCGCCCCGGTGCTGGTGGAGTCACCGACCACGCTGATCGCGTCACCCCCCACCGTCACCGGTGCGCTCGCCCCGATGGGTGCCAGCAGCCCGCCGAGCACGCTGTTGTCACCGCTGGTGGTGCCACCCGACGTGCCCGCCGAACCGCTCGTGCTGCCCGTCGAACTGGTGGTCGCGCCCGTGCTGGTGGAATCGCCGAGCACGCTGATCGCGTCGCCGCCGACCGTTACGGGTGCGCTGGCGCCGACATCCGCGAGGGCTCCGCTGAGAACGCCGCCGGAGCCACTCGTGGTGCCGCCGGAACCTCCGCCCGAGCTCGTGCCCGTGGCACCGCCGGTGCCCCCGCCATCCGAGGTCGTCGTCGTGGCGGCATCCGTCGAGCGGGAGTCACCCAGCGCGCTGATGGCATTCCCGCTCACCGTGATCGGCGCGTTGACGCCGATCGGCAGCAGCAGGCCACCGAGCAGGCTGTCGCTTCCCGACGTGGTGGACGTCGGGGTGGCGGCGGCTGTCGGGCTGGCGGCGCCGGACGAGGTCTCAGACTTGCTGGACGTCGAATCGCCCACCACGCTGATTCCGTTGCCGCTCACCGTGATGGGTGCGTTCACCGTGATCGGGGCCACCAGGCCGCCGAGCACGCTGTCGCTACCGCTGGTCGTGGCACCCGTCGAGCCTGCAGACGACGAACCCGAGGTCGATGGCTGCGGTGAGGTGGAGGTGGTGGCATTCGAGCTCGTCGAATCGCCGGCGACGCTCACCGCGTTGCCGGACACCGTGACGGGTACCGATACCGTTCCTCCGACGACGTCGCCCGAGGCGATGCCGTTGTCTCCCGACGTCGTCGCGGCCGGTGCTGACGGGCTCGTCGTCGCCGGTGGTGTTGTTGTCGAGGTCGCGGCAGGCGCGGCCGGAGCAGCAGGTGTCGCCGGTGCGGATGACGTCGCCGCGCTCGAGAGCGCATTGCCGAGTCCGCTGACCGCGTCACCTACGACGGAGACAGGTGCACTGAGATTGATGCCGAGCACATCGCCGGAGCCAGCTCCGTCGGTGCCGCTCGTGGAGGGCTGAGCAGCGTTGGCCGCTCCGATTCCCGCCAGTGAAAGGCCGCCGAGGATGACCGTGAACCACAGTCCCCTCGACACGATTTTGTTCATGATTGTCAACTCCTGATCGAGCGTTGGTCGCTTCCGGGCGTAGGTCACCGCGGAAGGTTGGTCACGTCTTCCGTCCGGTGGCGCGGCGCATCGGGAAAGGATGCCGTGCCGCGGCAGGACGGAGCGGACCCCGCTCAGTCAGGTGTCGAGTCGGTCTCGTAGGCAGGAATCGTCGGCAGATCGTCGTCAGCCGTCGCGCCCACCAGGGCGACGGACGGCGCCGCAACGCCGAGGTTCGTGGGTAGGCTCGCGACGGACCCGGCGCCGCCGGGACCGCTCCCGGCACCCGAGCCCGGGCCCGACCCGGATGTCGCAGGCGTGCCCTGGCCCGGAGAACCGGGGGAGGGCGGCGCATTCGGAGTCGCGGGCATCCCGGCCACGCCTGGGGCTGATCCGCCGAACGACGGCGAGGCGGATGCCTGCCACGACGACCGAAGGTCGGTCACGACGAGCGGCGCCGCGTTCGTGTCAGGCGTCGTCGGGCTGAGGATCGCGGCGATCGAAACGTCGCCGGACTCGCCGGGTGCTGCGGGCGTCACGCCGCCGGACGGCGTGGAGGGCGGCACCGGCTGGGATGTCACGGGAGGAGGTCCGAGTACGGTTCCGGTCGCCTGTGCCGTCGAGCCGAGCACGGAGTCGACGGCTCCGGCAACTGGGGCGGTCACCGCCGAGACGGGTCCTACGGTCGAGCCGAGCGCGCCGCCGACGACCGGAACGGAGCCGACGATCTGGTCGACTGCTCCGGCGACCGGAGCAACGGTCTTGGTGACCGAGACCGACTGCACGACCGAGGTGACGGTGCTCGCGACG
>JBQCJQ010000637.1:0-3537 GCA_051952615.1 Humibacter sp. | reverse complement strand
ACTCGAACCCGTACCTGTCACGGCGATCATCGGCAACGGGACAGAGATCGACGCCGTGCGCCTCGATGACGGACGCGAGGTAGCAGTGGACGCGATCTTCACCGCCGGCGCCCCGCGGCCGCACGACGACTTCCTGGCGCCGCTGGGCCTCGACCGCAACGAAGGGTCCTTCGGCTCGTTCCTCACGGTCGATTTCGCCGGAAGGACCAGCGAGGAGCGCATCTGGGCGGTCGGGAACGTCGTCAACCCCACGGCGAACGTGCCCATGTCGATCGGCGCGGGCGCGCTCACCGGAGGCGCCGTCAACGGTGCTCTCGTCGGCTGGGACTTCGACCTCGCCATGCAGGCTCATGTCGTCGCGACGGGGTCATGAAGCAACGGCATCCAGGGCAGTGGCTCGCGCCGGGCCGGGCTCGCCGACTGGTGCGCGAAGTTCAGTGAGGGTCACGGATGGCCCGAGCAGCGGGACGCCGTCAGACGTGTCGGTGTTGGGCAGTCCGTGACTGCGCACACTCAAGGCGGACCACGCCAACCGGCGGAACCGGCGCAGCGCACGGCCCCAATACGCAACCGGCCGCTGGCCGCAGACCTTGAACGCGTCGGAGTGATCTGAGCACAGCACCGTCGCGGCGCCGACCGCGATGAACCACCAGGTCGTGCCCACGAGGAGCCTGGTGAGCGTGGGGGTGGAGGCGAATCCGACGCGCAACCTGTCCACCTGGAACCTCAGGTGTTCTCGCTCGTCCGTTCGGATGCGTTCTCCGATGCCGCGCAGGATCGGGTCCGGTGCGTGGTCGGCCAGGGCTTCGAAGTACTCCATAGCCATCGCTTCGGCGATCAGGAAGAGTGCGATTTCCGTGCGCAACCCGAGCATCCGCCGCAACCGAGTGAAGGCGGTGTCCGACCAGTGCGTTCGCAGGGAGGACGCGCCCAGGCGCCGCAGCCCGATCCCGAACAATGCCGAGTGTTTCTGTTCCTCGCCCACCAGCAGTTCCAACGCATGCGTGTAGACCGGGTCGCCAGCGGCCCGCGCCTTCGCCAGCAGGCGGACGCCGTCCCCACCCTCTCCGAGTTCGAAGCGCTGGAAAGAGCGAACCATCGACCTCCTCTGCTGGTCGGTCATCGTAACCGGAGCAGACAGATCCCAAGCGTCTTCGAGTCGCCTCTGCCGAATCGGGTTGGCAGTGAAGTAGTCGACCCAGACCACAAACGGCGCGGTTTCACGAGTGTCACTCATCAGATGCTCCTCTTCGATAGATATCTATTGATATTCGATAGATATCCATTCATAATCGATGGCGTGAGTCAAGTGGTCATCGTTCTCGTCCGTGCCTTCATCATCGTGATCGGCCTCGGTACCATCGCTGCGCAGATCTTCGTGATCCCCAGCCTCGCGGGCGAGATCGGCTCGCTCTCGGGCATCCCTTCGGCAACCGTTCCCTACGCCATCGCCGGCATCGTGCTCGGGCTTTGCCTCGAGATCTGTCTCGGCGCCACGTGGGTGTTGCTGTCCATGGTCAGCCGCGACGCGATCTTCGCCGAGAACGCCTTTCGCTGGGTGGATGCCATCATCGGTGCGTCCCTGACCGCACTCGTCTTCGTCATAGTCTTCGGGTTCCACGCAGCACTGGTCTTGCAGCCGCGACTGGACGTGCCCGGCATCGTCACGATGGTCATCGCAACCGCGCTGAGTCAGGCCACCTTCATCCTTCTGGTGGTGGTGCTGCGCGGACTGCTGCGCAGCGCGACCACTCTGCGCACCGAGCTCTCCGAGGTCATCTGATGGCCATCGTGATCGACATCGATGTCATGCTCGCGCGCCGCAAGATGTCCGTCGGAGATTTCGCCGAAGCGATCGGCATCACGCCGGCCAATGTCGCGGTCCTCAAGAACGGCCGTGCCAAGGCAGTGCGATTCACCACCCTCGACGCGATCTGTCGAACCCTCGAGTGCCAGCCAGGCGACATCTTGCGATGGGTCCCGGACCGCTAATACCGCCCCTTCGCACCCGACCAGTGAAGCTTGAGCGGATCTGAAACACACGAGCCTTGTTCGGGGTTGACCCCCACCGATCAGAACGGACCCGACGTACTTGGAACGCTCGTGATGGTTAGTCGTGGAGTAGGCGCCTACGCCGCGCAATTGTCCAGGGTTTCTGTGCCTCTTGCGCGAATTGCTGTCCGTGTTGCGCACATTGACTCCCGGCACGTTGCGGGCTGGGCTGGCATGTTTTCCCTGGTCCTGACCTATTTCTGGCCGACTCTGCGCCATTTTTGAGAGCTTCTCAGTCGGGGATAGTGTCGAGAAAGTGCGCGGAGGAGGGGATCTCCGAACACGAAGGAGCGGATCGATCGAAGTGATTTCGCGGGGGAGAAGGCATGGTTGCGCGAGGGCCGCGGGGAGTGAGGCGCGAGGGGCTGCACCACATGAGGGTGCGGGTCGAAGGGCGTCAAGCGGCCCTTCAGAACGCTGCCCTCTCCGAGTACATGACGGATGCCAACCTGCGGTTCATCGATCTCCCGCTGCGCGGCACCGTCACCGCGAACATCGTGAACTTTCCGGCGCAGACCTTCGGGCACGTCATCCTGCCGCCCGCGACGATCGAATGGCCGCGAGACAGGCTGTCCCGTGACCGGGTTCTCGTTCTCGTGACGTCGGATGAACGCTTCGAGGTGAGCACAGAGGGACGGGTGCTGTACAAGCAGCCGGATTTCATCCTGGTTCCTCCCGGCAGCGAGCCGGTGCGCTTTCGCACATACTCACCGTCGACCGAGCTCATCTACGTCAGCTCGGACGTCAGCATGCTCGCCGATATCGTGATCCCCGAAGAGCAGAGCGAGATCACGGGCACGGTTCCGAGCACGGCGGCTGTGCCGCTGACCAGCTTCGTCACAGCGCTCTGCTCGATCACCACGGGAGGCGTGACGTCGGCGGAGCCGATCGCCCAGGTCGCGCAGGAGGTCGGTCGCTCCCTCGTCAGGATCTTCGGAAGCGACGAGCGAGCGCAGCAAGATCTCTTCACCGCGGCGATGGAGATCATCGTCCGGGAGCACGCCCGCATCGACCTCTCCGGTGCGGTGGTCGCCAAGCGACTCCGGGTCGCTACACGCACCCTGCAACACGCCTTCGCGCAGCGTGGCACCACGTTCTCCGCTCAGCTGAGGGCCGTCCGCGTGAAGGCCGCGAACGAGATCCGCAAACGCAATCCCGCCATCTCCGTGCGACAGCTTGCGGCCGCGTCAGGCTTCGGATCGATCTCGACGCTTCTGAGGGCGTTGCGCGATGACCGCACCGGCGACGCAGCAGCCGGCGGCGGCGATTGAGCCTGCGCCTCAGCCGTCGAGCCACCACTCAGCCGTCAAGCCACCACGCTATCCGCGCGGACAAGGTGGTGGCTCGGCGATTCGGGGGTGGGTCGGCGATTCGGGGGTGGGTCGGCGGTGCGGGGAGGCTCGGCGACGCGGGGGATGCGCGGATCAGGCCTCGTCGAGGACTCCGGTTCGTAGGGCGGCATCGATGGCGTCCAAGCGGGTCGTG
>JBQCJQ010000636.1:0-4805 GCA_051952615.1 Humibacter sp. | reverse complement strand
CGCGACTGCCGGTCACGGTCACCGCCGGCCCCGTGATGTCCAGCGCAAGCGTGTCATCGATGATGGCGTTGGTCACCGCGCGAAGCGAGATCCCCGTGCCGCCTCCCGAGATCGTGGTCGAATCGAGCGCGGGGGTGGAGGTCGATGCGATCACCATGGCAGCGTCGTTGTCCTCGAAGGTGTTGCCGAGCATGGTCAACCCATCCGCGCGAGTCGACCAGAGGCCGGCGGTGAGGCCGGCCCGCCCGTGACTGCCGAGCAGCGTGTCGCCCTCAAGGTAGGCATCCTGTGCGCCGTCGAGCAGGATCCCGCGTTCGCAGCCGAGCGCCGTCGAGGTGATGACGCGCACCTGGTCGGCGTGAACCTGGATGCCGGTGGTCGCGCGCGAGCCGCTCTCGCAGGTCGCGATGATCGTGTCGAGCGTCACGCCGTCCGCGGTGACGATCACCGCAGCGCCGCCGCTCGGCGCCGAGATGCTCGCCTGCTGGGACGTCAACGTGATGGCCTTGTCGACGAGCACCGGTCCCGGGTAGGTGCCGGGCCTGAGAAAGACGGAGTCGCCGGGCCGTGCCTGATCGATGGCCCGATTGATGTCGCCGCCCGGGGACACGTCGATCGTCGACGTCGCGGCAACCGCGGGCTCAGGGGCAGACGTGAGCGCCCCACCGGTCGCGAGACCGGCCACGGCGGCGATCACAATGCCGCCGGCGAACCACGTCGGTCGCATCACCGGGCGACCTCCTGCCCGAGCTACTCGCCTCCAGGATGCGCCGGTCTCCCGGGATCGACAAGGCCGGGCGACGAACGCTCAGGCTGTCGCCGACCTGGCCTTCCTCGGCACATAGCGCGGAACGTACCGGATGAGCATCCCTGCTCCGATCAGCCCGAGCACCCCCATGCCGATGCTTGCGGCGGCGAGGGAGAACAAGGCGGTGACCCCCGAGACGAACAGCGGGGCGCCCGCCTGGCCGGCATCACCGGTGAACCGCCACGCGCCGAGGAACGGGGCGGGGTCCGTTCGCGGCGCGAGGTCGGCGCCGAGGGTCATGAGGATGCCGCTGCCCACACCGTTCGTGACCGCCATGGCGATCGCCACGATGGTGAACCACGTCTGGTCGACGACGAACGCGAGCGCGATGTGCGTGATGCTGAGCCCGAGCATCGACGGCAGGGCGGACCACAGCCGACCGAACCTGTCCATGATCTGGCCGGACGTGTAGAACAGCGCGAAGTCGACGGCACCGGCGATGCCGATGATGAAAGCCGTGCTTGCGGGCGCGATGCCGATCGAGACGGCGAAGAGCGGCAGGATGACCGTGCGCGACGATCTCAACGCGGAGATCAATGCCGCGCTCGTGCCCATCCGCAGCAGCACCGAGCGGTTGACCCAGATGGTGTGGAAGAGCCCCTCGGTGCGCTCGCGGGCCTCTTCCCTTCCGGCATCCTCGACACCCTCCTGGTGCGCGGCCTTCGTGGTGAGTTCCTGCCCGCTGGCCGCGATGGTCTGCGCCGGGTCGGGCACGATCAGCAGCACGACGGTCGCAGCGACGCACATCACGATGTGCACCCAGAACACGGCGTGCGGATCGCCGAAGACCGCGATGACGGCCGAGGCGATGAACGGCCCGACGAACCACCCGCCGCGGAAGACGCCGCCGAGGGTCGAGAGAGCGCGCGCCCGGTAGCGCTGCGGCACGTATCCGGTCATGAAGGCGTGACGAGCGAGGGCGAACACGCTCGTGGCGAGGCCGATGAAGAAGACACCGATCGTCAGCATGAGGTCGTTCGGCGCGAGAAGGCACACGACCAGGCCGACGATGCAGAGCATGGCCGATCCGATCATCGAGTTGCGCTCGCCGAAGCGCGAGACCACCCACCCGCTCGGGATGTCGCCGACCATCTCGCCGAGCATGATCATGCCGCCGATGAACCCCGCCATCGCGAGGCCTGCGCCCAGATTGTGCGCGAGCACCGGGATGATCGGGATGACCGCGCCCTCGCCGATGGAGAACAGAGCCGTCGGAAGGAATGCGGCGAGCGCGACGTCACGGATGCTGAAGGGCGTGTCGGTCGAGCTCATGGCCGTTCCAGCCTAGGTGGTATACCGAAGCGCCGCTGACCCGCGCGGGCTCTCTCGACGGGCAACTAAGCTTGAGCGGTCATGATCGAACTCGACCTCAGCGCGCAGATCGCCGACGTGCGCGCCACCTTTTCCGACATCCGTGCCGTCGTCGACCCGGATCGCCTGCGCGCCGACATCGCGAGACTCAGCGAGGAGGCCGGTGCACCCGACCTCTGGGACGACCCGGAGAAGGCGCAGAAGGTCACCAGCGCGCTGAGCCACCGGCAGGCCGAGCTGGCAAAGGTGACCGGCATCGAGCAGCGGCTCGACGACCTCGAGGTACTCGTCGAGCTTGCCAACTCGGAGGGTGACGACGAGTCTGCGGAAGAGGCGAAGAACGAGCTGCAGGCATTGCAGACCACGGTCGGCGAGCTCGAGGTGCAGACGTTGCTGGACGGCGAGTACGACGAGCGTCCTGCAGTGGTGACCATCCGAGCCGGGGCCGGGGGAGTGGATGCCGCAGACTTCGCCGAGATGCTGCTGCGCATGTACCTGCGCTGGGCGGAGCAGCACGGCTATCCCGTCCAGGTGATGGACACGAGCTACGCGGAAGAGGCCGGGATCAAGTCCGCGACCTTCGAGGTGGATGCCCCCTATGCGTTCGGCACGCTGTCGGTCGAGGCCGGCACGCACCGACTGGTGCGCATGAGCCCGTTCAACTCCGCGGGAAAGCGACAGACGAGCTTCGCGGCCGTCGAGGTCATCCCGCTGATGGAGGAGGCGCAGGAGGTCGACATTCCCGAGACGGACATCCGCGTCGACGTGTTCCGCTCATCGGGCCCTGGCGGCCAGTCCGTCAACACGACGGACTCCGCCGTGCGCATCACCCACCTGCCGACCGGCATCGTCGTCTCGATGCAGAACGAGAAGTCGCAGATCCAGAACCGTGCGGCCGCGATGCGGGTTCTGCAGTCGCGACTGCTCCTGCTGCAGCGCGAGGCCGAGGCCGCTGCGAAGAAGGAGCTCGCCGGGAACATCACCGCCAGTTGGGGCGACCAGATGCGGTCCTACGTGCTCGCGCCCTACCAGATGGTGAAAGACCTGCGCACGGAGCACGAGGTGAACAACCCGCAGGCCGTGTTCGACGGAGATCTCGACGGGTTCATCGCGGCGGGCATCCGCTGGCGAAAGCGCAAAGTCGACTGAAGTTGTGAGTCGGGCCGAGAGGTTGGTGAGTCGCTCGGTCGCATCGGGCGGTCGTGTGCTTAGTCTGGGCGGGTCATGATTCGGTTCGACCACGTCAGCAAGAGCTACAAAGGCACCCCCCGACCCGCGCTCGACGACATCACCACAGAGGTTCTCCGTGGCGAGTTCGTCTTCGTGGTCGGTGCGTCCGGCTCCGGCAAGTCCACTTTCCTGCGTCTCGTGCTTCGGGAGGAGAAGGTCACGCGCGGCAAGCTGCACGTGCTCGGCCAAGACCTCGGAAGCATCTCGAACCGCAAGGTCCCCTACTTCCGCCGCAACGTCGGTGTGGTGTTCCAGGATTTCCGCCTGCTCACCAACAAGACGGTCTTCGACAACGTCGCCTTCACCCTCAAGGTGATCGGCAAGTCGAAGGGGTTCATCCACGAGGCGGTGCCGGATGTCCTGGCCATGGTCGGCCTCGATGGCAAGGCCCAGCGCTTTCCGCACGAGCTCTCCGGTGGTGAGCAGCAGCGTGTCGCGATCGCCCGTGCTGTGGTGAACAAGCCGCAGATCCTGCTCGCCGACGAGCCGACCGGAAACCTCGACCCGGCGACGAGTGCCGGAATCATGGCGGTGCTCGAGCGCATTAACGCGGGTGGCACGACCGTCTTGATGGCCACGCACGAGGCCGGGATCGTCGACCAGATGCAGAAGCGCGTGATCGAACTCGTGGATGGCAAGCTGATCCGCGACGAGCGGCACGGCGGTTACGGAGTGACTGCGGCCGTTCCCGTCATCGGAGCCGACGCCGCCGCCCGGCGCGCCGAACCCGCGCATTCTTCCGAGCCGGTCGCGCGTCCCGCCGTGCCCGCCGGGATGCCTGAGACCCCGACGCGGCCCGAGCCTGCTGCACAGCCCGAGCCGGTCGCGACTCCGGCGGCAGCGGCGCCTCTGCCACCCGTCGTGCCCGAGGAGCCGCGGATCGAACGCGAGCCGGTGGCGGCATCCGTTGCCCGCGAGGCGGTGGACGGCCACTTCGCCAACCCGCCGACCGCGCCGATACGCAGGCCAGACTCGCCCGGAGTCGCGGAGCTCACGCTGGCCGAGCGGCTCGGCCTCCGCGCGGCGGGCAGGCCCGATCACGACGAAGACTCGAACCAGGATGTGGGACCCGTCTCATGAGATTCGCACTCGTCATGTCGGAGGCAGGAAGCGGCCTCAAACGCAATCTCTCCATGGTCATCTCCGTGGTGCTCGTCACGTTCATCTCGCTCACCTTCGTCGGCGCCGCGATCCTGATGCAGATGCAGATCGGCCAGATGAAGACGTACTGGTACGACCGTGCGCAGGTCGCGGTGTACATGTGCACGGAGACCGACGTGAGCACCACCTGCCAGGGTCAGGATGCCACCGCTGCACAGATCACGGCGGTGAAGACCAAGCTGCAGTCATCCGCACTCGCGCCCTTCATCTCGAAGTTCTACTTCGAGAACCACAAGCAGGCGTACGCGGACTTCAAGAAGCAGTTCAAGGGCAACCCGGTCGCCGACTACGTCAC
>JBQCJQ010000635.1:0-3507 GCA_051952615.1 Humibacter sp. | reverse complement strand
CGGCCCGGAGCCCGGGAGCGCGGCCTCGGCGCACGCCCGATCGGCTGCCGCGCAGCGCGCGGCTCCTCCTGGAGGCGACGGCACTGCCCGTCTTCATCGTCAGCCAGCATCTGGACGTGCTCGCCTGGAACCCGATCGCCGCCGAACTCCTCGGCGAACCGGACGCGCTCCCGGCCGGGGAACGCAATGTCCTGATGCTGCTGTTCAGTGATCAGGCGCTCGCCCGGTTCGCCGACTGCGAAGCGATGGCGAGGGATTACATCGGCATGCTGCGGCTCGCCGTCGCCCGCGATCCGGAGCATCCGCGCGCCATCGCCGTCGTCGGTGCGCTGAGCGTGCGGAGCGCGGAGTTCCGCCGGCTGTGGGCTCGCCACGACGTACGCGATCGGGTCACCGGAGACAAGACGATCCGGCACCCGCGCATCGGCGAGGTCGACATCGAGTGGGATGCCTACCCGGTGCCGGGTACGACCGGGGCGTCGATGATCGTGATGACACCGCGCCCGGGGCACGAAGACCGCCTCGCGCTGCTCGGGGCGCTCGCGGCGACGGACCGGGTGGAACCCGCTCGGTGACGGCGGAGCTCAGTCGAGCCAGTCAGGCTCCGCGAGCAGCTCCTGCAGTTCCGTGAGCAGTCTGCTGGTGTGGAAGCCGTCTGCCGCAGCGTGGTGGACCTGCAGCGCCACGGGCAGGTGCGGCCGTCCGCCCCGGTCGACGTACCGGCCCAGCGTGACGATCGGGGCCAGGTGCTCCCAGGCGTTCCGGATGTTCAGGGTGAACCCGGTGAACGACACCCAGGGCAGGCTGGACACGTCGAAGGTGTTCGGCGGTTGGGTGGACGGGGGGAAGAACGCGGTCGCGCCGCGCTGTTCGGCCAGCACCCGCGCGGCAGCCGCGTGGAACGTGGCGAAGTCGGGGTCGAACGGTGCCCAGACGCTCGCAAAGGTCTCCGCATCGGGGTTGAACACCGTGAAAGAGGGGTGCACCACGGGCCAGACGGCCGGACGGCCGTCGTCCGTCAGGCACATCCGGAACTCGTCGTGCCGGTTCACCACCGCGGCGAGCGCCCAGATCTGCGCGACGTAGGTCTTGCGCCCCGCACGCCGGACCGCATCGACGAACGCGGTGGCGTCGAGTTCGGCCGTGATCGAGTACGTGCACGGCACGGCGCGCAGAAAGTGCTCGAAGTGCTCGCGTCGCGCCCAGAAGTCCACGTCGATCGCAACCGGTTTCACCATGCGGACCATTCTGCTCGATCCGTGACGCGCGGCCGCGCAGGCAGGCAGGGGAGTGCAAGGGCTGGGCGGGCGCATCCGCATCGAACGGGAACATTCCGTTGCACAACTGGGTGACCTAGATATCGCCTTCTTGTCTATGGGTCGGATCCAGGTGGCGCTTCGTGGGATTGTCGGCGACGCGCGGCCGGTACGCCGCCGCCCCGCCGCCCGCGCTCAGAACGTGCGGCCGACCACCCAACGCCTGCTCGATGCGATGACAAGTGTGCCAGCGCTCGTGCAGAACAGGCGCCTGGACATCATCGCCACGAACGCCCTCGCGCACACCCTGTTCTCGGAGATGTACGTTCAGCCGCAAAGACCGGTGAACTTCGCCCGCTTCCTTTTCCTCGACCCCCGCGCCCAAGCCTTCTACCTCGACTAGGACGACACAGCGGAGCAGCTCGTCGCCTTGCTCCGTGCTGAGACGGGCCGAAATAGCGACGACCGAGCACTAAGCGACCTGAGCGGAGAACTGTCAACCCGCAGCGACGTCATCCGAAGCCCCTGGGGGCGCACGCAGTACGCGAGCGACGGACCGGCACCAAGCGCCTGCATCACCCCGATGTCGGAGACCTCGACCTCAGCCTCGAGGCCATGGAACTCTCGAACGAACGCGGGCTGCAACTCATCGCCTGGACAGCCGACCCCTCCACCCGCTCACACGACGCCCTGCAACTTCTGGGCAACCTTGACGCTTCCACCTCGAACGTGGCCCCGCACGCCGGGCAGTGACAAGGAGACGACCAGACTCCGACTTTGATAACTAGGGTCGAGCCGAGTCGGGTCATTCGGTTCATGCACTCTGCCAGAATGACCTCGTGCCCACTAATGAGAGCGTGCTGATTGACGGGTTCATCAAAGCGGCCCAAGCTGAACGCGACCAGCCGTTGCCTGATGACATCGCTTTCGAGACGTTTGGCGCGCAGTCGGTTCTGCGCGATCAGAACCTCAGCGACGAGGAGATCGAGGCGGGCCGAATTGGCGGTGGGAAAGATGGCGGACTTGACGGCGTCTATGTCTTCCTGGACGGCGCATTGCTCGATGAGGACGCAGACATTTTCAGTGACGATTTCGTGCCTAAGAGCGTCCGGAAGAAGGCGGAACTCACGCTCCATTTGATCCAGTCGAAGCGAGAGACTTCCTTCACGGAGACAGCCCTTGACAAAGCGGACTCGTCTCTCCGGCGACTCCTAGACCTGAGTCAAACAGACAAGCAGCTAGAGGTCTATTACTCCGCGGAGGTCATTGCGCGCGTCCGACTCTTTACGCGGGCTTGGCAAGCTCTGGCAGTTCGCGCCCCGTCGATCACGATTCGATTCGATTACGTTACAAAAGGTGACGTCGCAACAGTCGGTGCACCTGTATCCCAGAAGTCCATCGACCTGGAAGAGTCCCTGGCGAAACATGTGCCGGGAGCAGATACTGCCGTCCGCTTGATCGGAGCTCGCGAGTTGTGGGTGATCGCGAACTCGGTGCCGCAATACGACCTTCAATTGCGATTCGGCGAGTACTTCTCGAAGGGGGAGTCCTACACGGGACTAGTCAATCTCGCCGACTTCTACGACTTCCTGTCTGAGGATGACGGAAGCCTCCGAGGCCATCTCTTTGATTGGAACGTGCGGGATTTCCAGGGGGGAGTGGCTGTCAACCGAGACATTCAGGCAACCCTTGAGAACCCCGGGGATGATGACTTCTGGTGGCTCAACAACGGGGTGACCATATTGTGCTCAGAAGTGAGCATCAGTGGTGACAAGACATTCACGATGGACGATGTCCAGATTGTGAACGGGATGCAGACCTCCTACAGCATCCACAGCGCTGTGGCGCGAATCGGGGCCGACGTTGAGCGTTCTCGCGGGCGTTCGCTCCTCGTGCGCGTATTTGAAACACAGGACGAAGCGTCGCGTGACCGCATCATCCGGGCTACCAACAGCCAGACGCGGGTTCCTGATGCGTCGCTGCACGCCACCGAAGACATCCATCGGCAACTCGAGTCGTATTTCCTGGCGCACGGCTGGTACTACGACCGTCGCAAGAACTTCTACAAGAACAATGGCAAGCCGACCGATCGAATCATCTCGATTTCAGCGCTTGGTCAGGCCGTAATGGCCATAGGGCTGAGCCGACCGGACGACGCGCGTGCTCGGCCGTCAACTCTCCTAAACAACCCGGACGACTACCAAAGTGTGTTCTCAGCACGGATCCCGCTTGGCACATACCTGTGGCTGGC
>JBQCJQ010000634.1:0-3469 GCA_051952615.1 Humibacter sp. | reverse complement strand
ACCTCGCCCGCGAACAGGTCGAACTCGCTCGGCGTGCGAATGTGCCAGTTGAGGCCGTCGAGCGCCCTTGACTCGAACCACTCCTGAATCGCGTTCGCCACCGTGACCGGGCTGCCGACGAACGGTGACCGGCGCGGCTTGGTGAAGTGCAGCACCGTCTCTCGCAGGCTCAGACCGTTCTCGGCCGCATAGGCGCGCACCTTGTCGCTGGAGGTCTTGAAACTGCGCTGGCCGACATCGTCAGGCAGCTCGGGGAACGGAGCGTCCAGGTCGTACTGGCTGAAGTCGTGCCAGCCGAACGACCGGCCGAACTGGGCGAGCGACTTGCCGAAGTCCTGATCGGCGGCGTGGATGGCGTCTTCCTTCTCGAGCGCCTCGGCGTCCGTGTCGGCCACGACGATGGACACGCCGGGCACGATGAGCACGTGCTCGGGGTTGCGTCCGAAGCGCACGGCGCGCTTCTTGAGGTCCTCGTAGAACCGTTGGCCCGCCTCGAGCGAGGGAGCGTGGGTGAAGATGCCCTCGCCGATCGCCGCACCGAGGTCGCGACCCTGCTCCGAGTCGCCGGCCTGGAAGATCACCGGCTGGCCCTGCGCCGACCGCTCGATGTTCAACGGGCCCTCGACGCGGAAGTACTCGCCGCGGTGGTTCAGCTTGTGCTGACGCGACGGGTCGAAGAAGACGCCACGTTCCCTGTCGCGCGGGAACGCGTCGTCCTCGTAGGAGTCCCAGAGGCCCTGCACGACCCGAACGTGCTCGAGCGCGCGGCCGTACCTCGTGTCGTAGTCGAAGTGCTCGTCGCGGGAGTAGTTGCGGGCCGTGCCCTCGTCGCCGCTCGTGACGACGTTCCATCCCGCCCGGCCGTTGCTGATCAGGTCGAGCGATGCGAGGCGGCGCGCGACGTTGAACGGCTCGTTGTACGACGTGGTCAGAGTGCCGACCAGACCGATGTTCTCTGTCGAGACCGCGACCGCTGAGAGCAGCGTGAGCGGCTCGAGGCGGTTGAGGTAGTGCGGCGGCGAATCCGGGGTGATGAACTGGCTGTCGACGATGAAGATGTGGTCGAACTTCGCGGCCTCCGCGCGCCGCGCCTGCTCGATGTACCAGTGGATGTCGACGCTCGCGTCACCCGGAAGCTCGGGCTCCTTCCACGCGCCGTGCGCGCCCGGCCCACCGACACCGGTGAGTACGGCTCCGAGCTTGAGCTGCCTCTTCTGATCTGCCATTGCCTCGCCTCTCTGTACGTCTAAGAACCATTGAGCGGCTCACGCCATCGAAACAAAAGCCGATTACGCAATGTGACAAACGAGACATAGTTTGTAACAGCACTGGGAACGGATGCCAAGCCTTCCTAGCATCGTGGCCAGACCCGCAGTCGTCGATCCCCCCTGACGACTCGAAACAACGACCACGGAGACCACCATGAATCTTGCGCCACCGCGCCGACGCAACATCCGCCGGCTGCCAGCAGTGATCGCGGCAGCAGTGCTCGCGACATCGGCGCTCGCGGCCTGCAGCTCCGCGAACGGATCGACGGGCCAGGCGACCGCGACGGACGGCGGCACCCTCAAGTGGGCCTCGTCCTATGCGCCGTCGAGCTGGGACCCGGTGGTCGACGGCAGTGGTGCGGCGTTCCGCATCACCGCCCTCGCCTACGCATCGCTGACCAACACGAACGCGAAGGGCGAAGCGGTGCCCGGCCTGGCGTCGAGCTGGACGTACAACAGCGACGGCACCCAAGTCACCTTCCACCTTCGCAAGGGCCTCACGTTCGACGACGGCTCACCTCTCAACGCGGCGGCCGTGAAGGCGTACTTCGAGCGCGCCAAGACGCAGAAGAACTCGGCGCTCGTCGGCGAGGGGCTCATCCCCGTCGCATCCATCGAGGCGCCGAACGACCTCGACGTCGTGTTCCACCTCAGCCAGCCCGACTATCAGATCCCTCTGGTCGTCGCGCAGCGCGTCGGGCAGATCACGAACCCGAAGGACACCCCTGACAAGCTGAACTCGTTCCCTGACGGCGCCGGTCCGTTCAAGCCCGTGAAGATCGTTCCGGGCTCCTCGGCGACGTTCGTCAAGAACCCGGCGTACTGGGATGCCGCGAACATCCACATCGCGAAGGTCGAGCTGACCTTCGGGGCCGACCCGGCCACGATCGTCTCGGGACTGCAGACCGGCGTGTACAACTTCGCCGACATCCCGGCAAGCCAGGTCAAGGCCGCACAGGCAGCTGCTCTCGACGTGGTGTTCCAGCCGGGCTTCAACGCGAACAACCTCAGCGTGAACCGCGCGGTCGCGCCGTTCAACAACCCCAAGGTGCTGGAGGCGGTCAAGTACGCCATCGACCGCGACCAGATCGTCAAGCAGGTGGACTTCGGCTACGGCGAGTCGACGACCCAGCCGTTCCCGAAGGGCTACATCGCCTATGACGGGCAGTCCGCGAACTCCTACCCGTACGATCCCGCGAAGGCCAAGAAGCTCCTCGCCGAGGCAGGCTACGCCTCAGGCCTGACGGTGCCGTTCGTGGTCTCGGCCGACACACCGCAGAACGAGCTGCTGCAGTCGCAGCTGAAGGCGGTCGGCATCAACGCTGTGCTGAAAGTCGACCCGAACTGGGGCGCATCGTTCTTCGCGAAGAAGGATGCCCTCTCGTCCTACGGCACGACGGGCAGGGACTCGCCCATCCAGACGCTCCAGGCGCACTTCGGCGCTCAGGGCGCACTGAACTCGAGCGGAGTCGACGGCGGCCCCGCGTTCGACGCGGCCGTCTCCAAGGCACTGGCCACCCCGCTCGACTCCCCCGACTACGCGGCGAACATCAAGGCGGCGACCCGTGCAGGGCTCGCGACGACGGGGCTCGTCTTCACCGACAGCGTGCCCAACATCGTCGCCAAGGCGAAGTCGGTCTCGACGCTGCCGAAGATCCCCGCCTACTACAGCTGGACCGGAGTGACGATCACCGGCGGCACGCCGTGACGGCAGACGCGGAGCTTCTCGCCGGGCGTTCGACCGGCAGGGTTCGCGCGCCCGGCAACCGCGTCGCGCTGCTCGGCGCGAAGCGGGTCGGGCTCGCCATCCTGCGACCGCTCGCGATCTTCGTGCCGGTCTTTCTGGTCGGGACCTTCATCACCTTCCTGCTCGGAGCCCTGACGGGGCTGAGCCCTGCGTACGTGCAGCTGGGCGAGGCCGCCACGCCTGCGGCCGTCGCCAGGCTGAACCACCAGTGGGGCCTCGACCAGCCGGTGATCGAGCGCTATCTCACCTGGTTCGGCGGCATCCTGCACGGCGACCTCGGAACGAGCTGGCTGAGCGGGGTGCCGGTCAGCCAGCTCATCGGGCAGCGCATGGCCATCAGCCTGTCGGTCGCCGGCCTCGCGCTCCTGATCGGCATCACGTTCGGCGTGCTGCTCGGCGTGATCGCCGCGCTCACCGCGACGTCGCTGCTCGACCGCATCATCACGGCGTTCGT
>JBQCJQ010000633.1:0-5108 GCA_051952615.1 Humibacter sp. | reverse complement strand
GTGGGCGACTACTCGGGAGGCATGCGCCGCAGACTCGACCTCGCGATCAGCCTGATCGCGGCGCCGCCCGTGCTGTTCCTCTACGAGCCGACGACCGGGCTCGACCCGAGGAGCAGGGCCGGGCTGTGGTCGCTCGTGGCCGAGCTCGCGGAGAACGGCACGACGATCCTGCTCACCACGCAGTACCTCGACGAGGCGGAGCGCCTCGCCGATCGGGTCGGCGTGATCGACGGCGGCTCCATCGTCGCCAGCGGAACGCCGGACGAGCTCAAGGCTCAGGTGAGCGGCGACCACCTGGTCTTCTCCTTCGCGACCGTCGACGACGTGCGCCAAGCAACGCTTCTGCGGCCTCAGTCCGCGCAGCCGGACGTGGAGGAGCTGACGCTGCGCATGCCGACGGTCGACGCCGTCGCCGACATCCGCGCCTTCCTCGCCGACAGCGAAGAGCGCGGGCTCGCCGTGACCGACATCGGAATCGTCGGGCCGAGCCTCGACGACGTGTTCCTCACACTCACCGGACACCAGGCCTCAGACGACACCGACAAGGAGAAGGCAGCATGACCACCATCCAGCTCGCCCAGCGCCAGGCGGCCCCGCGCCGCCCCGGCTTCGGCTCAGCACTCACCGACATCACGACGATGACCGGAAGGGAGATGCGGCGCACACTGCGCAGCGTCGACTCCCTGGTCACCGCGTTCCTCATTCCGGTCTGCATCATGCTCGTGTTCGTCGTCATCTTCGGCGGCGCCATCGAGTCGGACGGCGACTACGTGAACTACGTCGTGCCCGGCACGCTGGTGCTCTGCCTCGGATTCGGCTCGGCTGCGACGGCCGTCGCCGTTGCGCAGGATGTCGCCAGCGGCACGGTCAACCGGGTCAAGACGCTTCCGGTGTTCGGCCCGTCCGTTCTGCACGGCCACGTCGTCGCTAGCGTCGCCCGCAACCTCGCCGCGTGCGTGCCCGTCGTCGTTGTGGCGCTGCTGCTCGGCTACCGGCCGTCGGCCGGCCTCGGTGGGTGGATCGCCGCGATCGTGTTCTCGGTGTTGATCATCCTGGCGTTCACGTGGCTCAGTGCCCTCTTCGGACTGCTGCTGAGCGTCGACGCCGCGGCGTCGGTGAACTTCGTGTTCCTCTTCCTCCCCTACCTCTCCAGCGGGTTCGTGCCGGTGGACACGATGCCGTCCTGGCTGCGCGGGTTCGCCGAGCACCAGCCGTACACGCCCATCATCGAGACCCTGCGCGACCTGCTGAACGGCACCGCGCCCGGCTCAACGCTCTGGGTGGCGCTCGCCTGGCTGGTCGGCATTCTGGTGGTGAGCTACGTCGCCGCCTCGATCGTCTTCGCGAGGCGCGTGAAGGAGTGAGTGGATGATCGTGCGGCCCGGATGGCGACGCGGCGGCCCCTAGACTGGCCGCGTCCCATCCGGGCCGAGGCGTCTGGACACATCACGACGAGGGAGAACGATGACCGACTCAGACGCAGCCGGCGGCCCGGAGCCGGTACTGCCGCACGCGGTCGCCCTCTCCTGGGGCGTCGCCGAGCGACCCCAGCGCGGGCCGAAGCGCGAGCTCAGCATCGAGCGCATCGTCGAGACCGCGATCGAGATCGCCGACGCTGAGGGGCTCGGCGCCGTGTCGATGGCGAGGGTGGCATCCGCTCTGGGGTTCACGACGATGTCGCTCTACCGCTACATCACGAGCAAGGACGACCTTCTGCTGCTCATGCAGGACGCCGTCGCCGACATCGAGCTCGCGGAGCCGCCGGAGGATGACTGGCGTGCCGGCCTCAGGCAGTGGACGCTCGCCAACCTCGGCGCCTTCCGGAACCACCCCTGGTACGTCGAGATCCCGATCACGGGAACACCGATCACGCCGAACGTCATGCGCCTCATCGACGCTGCACTGCGTGCGCTCCGGCCTGCGCCGCTGAGCGACCAGGAGAAGATGGCGTGCGTTCTGCTGCTCGCCTCATATGTGCGGGCCGTCGGGGGCATCCAGGCAGACATCGACACGTCGGGCTCGTCGGACGGCGAGGTGACGGGTGCCTCGTTCGCGCCGACACTCGCCTCGCTCGTGACGCCCGACCGCTTTCCCGATCTCGCGCCGGTCATCGCGTCGGGCGCCTACACCAACGACGAGTTCGACGACTTCGCGTTCGGGCTGGAACGCGTGCTCGACGGCATCCAGCGCTACATCGACCAGGGTGGCGCGCACGGTACGGAGGCACCTGCCGAGGATCTCGACGCCTCGCTGTACGCCTCGGACAAGCGGGTCAAAGAGGCGGCGAAGGCGAGGCGCGAGGCCGAGAAGTCGCTGCGCGAAGCCCGAAAGCGCGAACGGGACGCGCTCAAGGCCGCCAGGGAGCGCGCCGAACGCGAGCGGGAGCGCATCGAGCGGGAGCGGGAGCGCCCCGAGCGCTGAACCCGAGCCTGGACACGCTCCACGAGGCGGTGGCTTTGCCGGCGCCGAACACAGCCATTCGCTTTACCGACCGCGGTGCGCCGGGCGGGGACCGGCGCACAAATCAGCACAGCGCCGTCGTGACTCGGTCGCGCATCGTGAGGTCGACGTGGGTGGCGGCTGCACGCCAGCCGTCGGCGGTGAGGATGTCACGCACCTGCTCCCCCTGAAGCTCGCCGTGCTCGATCGCGATGAGCCCGCCCGGTCTCACGAGGTCGCGCGCGCGCCTGGAGAGCACGCGAACGACGTCGAGCCCGTCCGGGCCGCCGTACAGTGCGGCGGGCGGATCGAACAGCCGCACCTCGGGGTCGCGAGGGATCGCGTCGTCTGGCACGTACGGCGGGTTCGACACCACGACGGCCGCCCGCCCGGTCAGCTCGGGGAGGGCATCAGCCAGGTCGCCGTGCACCAGCTCGAGGTTGTCCGCGCCCGACTCCGCGACGTTGCGTGCGGCCCACGCGTATGCTTCCGGCGAGCGCTCGACGGCGTAGACGGCGGCGTGCGGCACCTCGGTCGCCATCGAGATCGCCACAGCGCCGCTCCCCGTGCCGAGGTCGATGCCGATCGGCTGCGGCTCGGCGGCCGCACGGAGCGCGTCGACGGCAAGCTGTGCGAGCAGCTCCGTCTCGGGACGCGGCACGAAGACCCCCGGCCCGACGAGCAGATCGAGGGAGCGGAACGGCGCCCTCCCGGTGATGTGCTGCAGCGGCTCCCTCGTTGCACGACGCGCTGCGAGTGCGCGGACCTCAGCGGCCTGGCCGGGCGACAGTGGGGCATCCGTCACGACGAGCGCCTGCACCCGGCCTCGGCTCACCTGGAGCACGTGCCCGAGCAGCAACTCAGCATCGACGGCCGGGTCGGGGATGCCCACCGCGGCGAGCTGCTCCGTCGTCTCGTGCAGCAGGCTGCGCACCGTTGTGGCGGCGGTATCCATGGGCTCTCGCTCTCGGTCGTCACAATCACCATCGGGTCCGACCGTCAAGAATAGGCTTCAGACAACGGCGTTCCTGCTCTCGTGGGCGCCGGACCCGGCTCTACCGTCTTCTTCTCCTGTGTCTCCACCACGTCGAAAGGCATGACATGTCCGGCAACATCTACTCCGACATCACCCAGGTCGTCGGCAACACCCCGCTCGTGAGGCTCAACCGCGTGACCGATGGCGCGCAGGCCACGGTGCTCGCGAAGCTCGAGTTCTACAGCCCGGCGGCCAGCGTGAAGGACCGCATCGGCGTTGCGATCATCGACGCCGCCGAGGCGGCGGGGGCGCTGAAGCCCGGCGGCACGATCGTCGAGGGAACCAGCGGCAACACGGGAATCGCCCTGGCGTTCGCCGCTGCGGCCCGCGGCTACAAGCTGATCATCACGATGCCGGAGACGATGAGCAAGGAGCGTCGCGTCCTGCTTCGCGCTTACGGTGCGGAGATCGTGCTGACGCCCGGTGCCGACGGCATGCGCGGCGCGGTCGAGAAGGCCAAGGAGATCGTCGCGAACACCGAGAACGCGATCTGGGCGCAGCAGTTCGCCAACCCCGCGAACCCCGCCATCCACCGCGCGACCACCGGACCCGAGATCTGGAACGACACCGACGGCGCCGTCGACATCCTGGTCTCCGGCATCGGAACGGGCGGCACCATCACGGGCGCCGGCGGCTATCTCAAGGAGCAGAAGCCCGAGATCACGATCGTCGCGGTCGAGCCGGCAGAGTCCCCCATCCTCAACGGCGGCAACCCGGGACCGCACAAGATCCAGGGGCTCGGCGCCAATTTCGTGCCTGAGGTGCTCGACACCTCCATCTACGACGAGGTCATCGACGTGAACGCGGATGCCGCCGTCGAGACCGCACGCCGGCTCGCGGTCGAGGAGGGCATCCTCGGCGGCATCTCGTCGGGTGCCGCCGTCAACGCGGCCGTGCAGGTCGCCAACCGCCCCGAGAACGCGGGAAAGACCATCGTGGTCGTCGTTCCCGACTTCGGCGAGCGCTACATCTCGACGATCCTGTACCAGGACTTGCTCGACTGAGTTGTCTTGCGCGCCCGCCCCTGTCGGGCGCGCCGCAGTCAACACGGCGTGCGGGCACGTCTGTTTCACCGGCAAAGCCGCCGAAACGTGGAGCGTGTCACGTTGCAGAGACAATCGATCGCGCCCACCCATTCACCAGCTGAGAGAGGAGTTGTCCGATGAGCCTTCTCTCGCGACTGCGTGAGGACATCGCCAACGCCAGAAGCCACGACCCCGCGGCTCGCAGCGATGTCGAGATCGCGCTGTCCTACTCGGGTCTGCACGCGATCTGGCTCTACCGGATCGCGCACCGCTGGTGGGTCTCCCCCGGTCTGAAGCTGCCTGCGCGACTGCTGTCGCAGTTCGCACGGTTTCTCACCGGTGTGGAGATCCACCCGGGGGCGCGGATCGGCCGTCGGTTCTTCATCGACCACGGCATGGGCGTGGTGATCGGCGAGACCGCGATCATCGGAGACGGCGTCATGCTCTACCACGGCGTGACGCTCGGCGGAAAGTCCAGGGGGCGCGGCAAGCGGCATCCGACGCTGTGCGACGACGTCGTCGTCGGCGCAGGAGCCCAGGTGCTCGGCGACATCGTTCTCGGGCCACGCTGCGTCGTGGGGGCGAATGCGGTCGTCGTGAAGTCGGCG
>JBQCJQ010000632.1:0-7526 GCA_051952615.1 Humibacter sp. | reverse complement strand
GACGCCGTGACCGGCGGAATAGTCGCCGAGGCCGTGCTGGACGAACCGGCCGGTCGCGAGGCCGGCTCGATCACGGCACATGCCGAGCGCCCTGCCGATCGCTGATCCGGCGCCGCGCGACGGGCTCCTTCCACCGAGCGCCGCCGTCGGCTCCGAGAAGCGCGATCTGGGCGTGTACCTGCACGTGCCGTTCTGCCGCGTTCGGTGCGGCTACTGCGACTTCAACACCTACACCGCCACCGAGCTGCGCGGCGTGAAGCAGACCGACTACGCCGACCAGGCGCGGCGCGAGGTGCGGATGGCCGCCGAGGTGCTCTCGACCTCTGGAGTTCCGCCACGCACGATCTCCACGGTGTTCTTCGGCGGCGGAACGCCCACCCTGCTTCCCTCCTCCGACCTCGGCGCGATGCTCGGCGAGGTGCGCGAGACCTTCGGCCTGGCCGACGGTGCGGAGATCACCACGGAGGCGAATCCCGACAGCGTGGACGCCCGCTACCTCGCGGAGCTGGCGGACGCCGGTTTCACCCGCGTCTCTTTCGGCATGCAATCCGCCGTTCCCCACGTGCTGCGCACGTTGGAGCGCACGCACGATCCGGAGCGCGTGCCGCTGGTGGTGCAGTGGGCGAAGGACGCCGGGCTGCAGGTGAGCCTCGACCTCATCTATGGAACGCCGGGGGAGTCGATCGACGACTGGGCGACCTCCGTCGACGCCGCGCTGGCATGCGAGCCCGACCATGTGTCGGCCTACTCGCTCATCGTCGAGGACGGCACCAAGCTCGCACGGCAGATCCGCCGCGGCGAGGTCGCGGAACCCGATGAGGACCTGCAGGCCGACATGTACGAGCTCGTCGACGAGCGACTGGGCGACGCGGGCTTCGAGTGGTACGAGGTGAGCAACTGGGCGACGGATGACGCGCATCGGTCCCGCCACAACCTGGGCTACTGGCTCGGTCACGACTGGTGGGGCGTCGGCCCCGGCGCGCACAGCCACGTCGGCGGGGTGCGCTGGTGGAACGTGAAGCATCCCGCCGCGTACGCGCAACGAGTGCTCTCCGGCGACTCACCGGCGGCGGGGAGAGAGACGCTGGATGTCTCGACGCGCGAGTTCGAGGAGGTGCTGCTCCGCGTGCGCATCCGCGAGGGGCTTCCCACCTCGGCGCTCCACGGTACGGGTCGCGCGGCGGTCGCCGGACTGATCGCCGACGGTCTCGTGGATGCAAAAGCCGCCCTGCACGGATCGATCGAACTGACCCGAGCAGGACGGCTGTTGGCGGACGCCGTCGTGCGGCGCCTCGTGGAGTGATCGAGTACTACCTGATGAACTGGATGGTCATCGGGTAGCGGTAGACCTCGCCGCGGTTGGAGTGCACGGCAGCGATGATGCTGAAGACGATGTTCACGACCCACGCGGCGAGCAGGATGAGGAACCCGATGAAGATGAACGCGGTGATCCATCCCACGATCACGGCGATCAGCAGGGTCAGCTGGAAGTTGAGCGCGTTCTTCGTGCTCTCGCGCACGAACGGTCCGCGGTCCTTCAGTACCAGGAAGCCGATCAGCGCGGGAAGGAACGCCAACGTCGCGTAGCTGATGAACGCGATGATGCCGCCACCGAGGTTGATGAGCATCGCCCACAGCTTCTCGTTGGCGGGGTCGAGCGGCCGCGCGCCCTGGGCGTACGGATTCTGCGGCGGTGGGGGTGGCACGTTGCTCATGTCGAACTCCTTTGCGGTTGCGCCCGGCAAGGGCGGCGTACGGCCCCCAACCCTAGGGCACACAGGTTGTTCAGAGGAAGGGGATAGTTCGGCGCGCCGCCGGTGAGTCCTCCTCTGCGGGACCCGCCGGGCTGACTACTTGATGAAACGGAAGTTCCAGGGGTAGCGGTAGCTGCCCCCGTCGTTGATCCGCACGCCGGCGATGATCGAGAAGACGACGTTGAGGATCCAGAGCACCCATGGCAGCAGCACCAGGATGCCGGGCAGGAAGAAGATTCCCGCAGCGAAGAAGATGCCGTTGAGGATGCCGACCACGATCCAGAGCGCGACGTAGAGGATCGTGAACGTGATCTGCCAGTTCAGCGCCTCCTTGGCCTCGACGTTGGTGCGCGGACCACGGTCCTTCAGCACGAGCCAGATGATCAGGGAGGGCAGGAAACCGATGATGCCGCCGATGTTCGCCCACATGGCCGCGCTCTTGTCCGCCTCCGGCGAGAGCGGCTGAGGCGGAGCGGCCGCGTACTGGGCCTGTCCGTATTGCGGTTGGCCGTACTGCGGCGGCTGTTGTGCGTACTGGGGCGGCTGCTGCGCGTACTGCGGCGGCTGCTGTCCGTACTGGGGCGGCTGCTGACCATAGGGCGGCGGCTGCTGGCCTGGCTGCTGGGGCTGTTGCCCGTACTGCGGGGACTGCTGCGGCGGAGGCGGAGGAGCGACGGGTTGCTGCGGCTGTTGCTCGGCCGGCTGCGACGGCTGCTGTCCGTACGGCGGCGGTGGGGGCGAAACCGGTGGCTGATTCGGATCGGCCGGCTGTTGTGGTGTGTTCGGATCGCTCATAGCACGCTGCCTTTCGAAAGGATGCGGGATCATGGGTCTCGCGTAGTCGCAATGCGCACGCACGCGACGCACGTCACTGTGCGAGCTGGATCATGCTGAGTCGTGCTAGCCATAACGTACTGCCGGCACAGTCCGTCTGCAATGATCGACGCTCAGCGTGGCATAGGGCGCGGGCGATATGATTGGCACTCGACAGCGGCGAGTGCCAACACCTTGCCTCGACGACCGAAAGGAGCAGGCGACGTGGTATCGGATCGCAGCCTCGAGGTCTTGCGGGTGATCGTTCAGGACTACGTGGCGTCCAGAGAGCCCGTCGGCTCGAAGAGCATCGTGGAGCGTCACGGGTTCGACGTCTCGGCCGCGACCATTCGCAACGACATGGCCGCACTCGAAGAAGAAGAGCTGATCGTGGCGCCGCACACGTCGTCGGGTCGCGTCCCGACAGACAAGGGGTATCGGCTCTTCGTCGACCGCATGTCGGAGGTGCGCCCGCTCTCTGCGGCTCAGCGCCAGGCGATCGAGGTGTTCCTCGGCCAGTCCGTCGACGTGGATGACGTCCTCGCCCGCACCGTTCGCCTGCTGGCGCAGCTGACCCAGCAGGTCGCCCTCGTTCAGTACCCTTCGACCTCGAGCGCTCGGGTGCGTCACATCGAGTTCGTTCCGCTCGCGCCGCGCCGCGTGCTGTGCGTGCTCATCGCAGACTCCGGCGTCGTCGAGCAGACCATGGCGGAGCCGGATGGCGAGCTGGGCGAGGCCGCACTCGCCGAGCTACGGGCCAGGGTGAACGCCGAGGCCGCCGGCCTGCGTCTCGCCGATGCAGCGGTGGTGTTGCGCGGTCTGCCTGAGCGGCTTGCGGCCGAGCGATGGGACGAGGATGCCCGTGGTCTCGCCCGCGCGCTGTGCTCGGGCATCGTCGAGCAGATCGAGTCCACCCGGCAGGAGCGCCTCATCATGGCGGGCGCCGCGAACCTGGTGCGCACCGAGCACGATTTCACCGGCAGCGTGACTCCCGTGCTCGAGGCGATCGAAGAACAGGTCGAGCTGCTCAAGCTGTTCGGCGAGATGGCTCAGGATCAGCACGGTGTCGCGGTACGGATCGGACGCGAGAACGCCGCGACGACGCTCGCGGAGGCATCCGTGGTCGCCAGTGCGTATTCCGGCTCCGGCGCGGAGGTCGCGCGGCTCGGCGTGCTCGGTCCGACGCGCATGGACTACTCGAACAACATGGCCGCTGTGCGTGCCGTGGCCCGTTATCTTTCGCGTCTGCTCGGCGAGTGACCGCTCGGGCGGCAGGCGTGACGCACTCAGTACACGACAGTTAAGGAAACCCCTCTTCCGTGGCCGATCATTACGAAGTCCTCGGTGTCTCGCGCGACGCGACGACCGAAGAGATCAAGAAGGCGTACCGCAAGCTCGCTCGCGAGCTGCACCCCGACGTCAACCCGAGTCCTGAGGCGTCCGAGCGCTTCAAGCTCGTCACGCATGCGTACGACGTGCTGAGCGACCCCCAGCAGCGCCAGCAGTACGACCTCGGCCCGCAGGGCGGCTTCGACGGCGCGGGCTTCAACGGGTTCGGCGACATCTTCGAGACGTTCTTCGGCGGTGGTGGCGGAGGAGCGCAGCGCGGTCCCCGATCCCGCAAGGAGCGCGGGCAGGATGCCCTGCTCCGGGTGGAGATCGACCTCGACGAGGTCGTGTTCGGCGCCCACCGCGAGCTCGACGTCGACACCGCAGTGGTCTGCGAGACCTGCGGTGGGTCGTGCTGCCAGCCGGGGACCGCACCGGTCACGTGCGACATCTGTCACGGCACGGGGAGCATCCAGCGCACCGTGCGCTCGCTGCTCGGCAACGTCATGACCTCGTCTCCGTGCGGCACCTGCCGCGGCTACGGCACGGTGATCGCGACCCCGTGCGTCACGTGCCAGGGGCAGGGAAGGGTGCGCGCACGGCGCACGGTTCCCGTCGACATCCCCGCCGGCGTCGACACCGGACTTCGCCTGCAGATGCCCGGCAGCGGCGAGGCGGGGCCCGCCGGCGGCCCCAACGGCGACCTGTACCTGGAGATCAAGGTGCGCCACCACGAGGTGTTCAGCCGCGACGGTGACGACCTGCTGTGCACGCTCTCGGTCTCGATGCCCGACGCGGTGCTCGGCACCCACGCCAAGGTAAAGGCGCTCGACGGTGACATCGACGTCGAGATCAAACCCGGAGTGCAGAGCGCCGACGTTCTCACCGTGAAGGGTCGCGGCATCACCCACCTGCGCGGAACGGGGCGTGGCGACCTGCGCATCGGCGTACAGGTCGTGACACCCACGAAGCTCGACAGGCACGAACGCGAGCTGATCGAGCAGTTCGCGTCGCGGCACAAGGCGGAGAAGCCGACGCTCGCACGATTCCAGCAGGGCCTCTTCGCCAAGCTGCGGGACCGATTCCTCTAGGTCCGGATGGCGAACCTCTACCTGCGCGAAGACCTGGCCGACGCCACCGTCGGCGGCGAGGTCGTGCTCGAGGGCGCTGAGGCGAAGCACATGGTCTCGGTGAGCCGAACCCGAGTCGGCGACGAGGTCGCGGTGTCGAACGGACGCGGCCTGGTGGTCGACGGCGTGGTCGAGGCGGCAGAGCCCGCGCGAGCCGTCGTTCGGGTGCTTGCCGTGCGGGACATCCCGGCGCAGAGTCCTCGTCTCGTGCTCGTTCAGGCTCTCGCCAAAGGCGGCCGTGACGAGCTCGCCGTGCAGACCGCCGTCGAACTCGGCGTCGACGCGATCGTCCCGTGGCAGGCCGCACGCTCCGTGTCGCGCTGGGTCGGTGACAAACAGCGCAAGGGTGTCGAGCGCTGGTCATCCATCGTGCGCGAGGCGACGAAGCAGTCGGTGCGGGCGTGGTTGCCGACCGTCGAGGATCCCGCCACGACCGCGCAGCTGGCGCTTCGCGCGGCGACCGCCAGGATGCTGGTGCTCGAGCCGGGTGCGGAGTATGCGCTGACGGGCATCCGCGTCGAGCCGGACGACGCGCGCGACATCCTGCTGGTGGTCGGGCCGGAAGGCGGGGTCGCGCCCGAGGAGTCGGAGCGGCTCGTCGCAGCGGGAGCCCTGTCTGTGCGCCTCGGCGACTCGGTGCTGCGCACGTCGAGCGCGGGTCCAGGTGCGATCGCAGTGCTGAACGGCACACTCGGGCGTTGGTGATCGCGACCGACCGAGTGTCGGCCCCACTTCGTAGAATGGACGGTATGACGCAGACCGAGCCCAGCATCTTCACGCGCATCATCGAGCGGGAGATTCCCGCCGACGTCGTGTACGAGGATGACCGGGTGATCGCGTTCCGCGACATCGCCCCGCAGGCTCCCGTGCACATCGTGGTGGTGCCGAAGACGGCACAGTACCGCAACGTGGTCGAGCTGGCCGCCGGCGACCCCGGGCTCCTCGCCGAGGTCGTGCGGGTGGCGAAGCAGATCGCAGACGACGCAGCAGACGGCCAGTTCCGTCTGGTCTTCAACAACGGCGAATCCGCCGGTCAGACGGTGTTCCACGTGCACGCTCATGTGCTCGCGGGAGACCTTTCGGAAGGAACACTTGGCTCGAAGTGATGAGGCGCCGGCCCAGACCGACGCCGGCCGCGACAACGCGGAAGCCCGGCTGCACGTCGACGGGGTCGCCATGGTGCGGCTGCTCGGCGCCCAAGACAGACTGCTGACCACACTCGAGAAGCAGTATCCGTTGGTGAGCGTGCACGTTCGCGGCAACGACATCTCCATCACCGGCGACCCGACCCAGGTCGAGGCCGCGCGCCGGCTGGTCGAGGAGCTTCTCGTTCTCGTCCGCGAGGGACACGACCTGTCGCCGGTCGAGGTGGCGAGCTCTGCCCGCATCATGCAGTCGGGCACGAGCCCGGCCGACGTGCTCAGCCAGGCCATCCTGACGGCGAAGGGCAAGAGCATCAGGCCCAAGACGCTCGGGCAGAAGCAGTACGTCGACGCGATCGACCAGAACACGATCGTGTTCGGCATCGGCCCCGCAGGAACGGGCAAGACCTACCTCGCGATGGCGAAGGCCGTACAGGCGCTGCAGCGCAAGGAGGTCAACCGCATCATCCTGTCCCGGCCCGCCATCGAGGCGGGGGAGCGGCTGGGGTACCTCCCTGGAACGCTCACCGACAAGATCGACCCCTACCTGAGGCCGCTCTACGACGCGCTCAACGAGATGATGGACCCCGAGCTGGTGCCCAAGCTGCTCGCGAGCGGCACCATCGAGGTCGCCCCGCTGGCGTACATGCGCGGCCGTACGCTGAACGACTCGTTCATCGTGCTCGACGAGGCGCAGAACACCACGCCGGAGCAGATGAAGATGTTCCTCACGAGGCTCGGATTCGGCTCGAAGATGGTCGTCACCGGCGACATCACTCAGATCGACCTGCCAACGTCGGCCAGCGGCCTTCGACTCGTGACGCGCGTGCTCGACGGAATCGACGACATCCACTTCTCGCGGCTCACCAGCGACGACGTCGTGCGCCACAGCCTCGTGGGAAAGATCGTCGACGCATACACCGAGTACGACGCGCGCAAGCAGGCCGACCACTACGAGCGCGAGCAGGCCCGCGAGTTCGCGAATCGTGCGGAGCGCCGTTCGGCTGCTCCACGCGATCACCTCCCCAAGCGCCGCTAGCGGCGACGACGAGCACGACCCGCCACACCGCGAAGAGGACACCGTGAGCATCGAAGTGAACAACGAATCGGCGATCGAGGTCGACGAATCAGCCCTGCAGCGTCTTGCGATCTACGCGCTCGACACCATGCACGTCTCGACCGAGGCGGAGTTGGCGATCCTTCTCGTCGACGAGGCGGCGATGGAGCAGCTGCACGTTCAGTGGATGGACGAGCCGGGGCCGACCGACGTATTGAGCTTTCCGATGGACGAGTTGCGGCCGGGCACCGAGGACGAGCCGGCGCCGGCCGGACTGCTCGGAGACGTCGTGCTGTGCCCT
>JBQCJQ010000631.1:0-2071 GCA_051952615.1 Humibacter sp. | reverse complement strand
ACGCGGCCTCCCGTCGCGACGAGCGACTCGGTCGCCCAGCTCGACGTGGCGTCCGCGGTCAGTGTCTGCACCTCGGTCGCGGCGTGCAGAATCTGCACCTCCGGATCAGCGGATGCCGCGTCGAGGCCGAGCAGCGCACGTCCCGTCACAGGAGCGACCGGGTACCCCTCGCTTGCCAGCACGACGCCGACGGCCACGTCGAGCGCGAACTCGGGCCGAGGGACGCCGCCGAGCTCGCCGGTCGCCGCGCCGTAGAGCAGGCCGGACAGCGGCGTGAGCAGCCGGGGCAGAACGACCTGGGTCTCTGGGTCTCCGAAGCGCGCGTTGAACTCGATGACGCGCACCCCGACATCCGTCACGATCAGGCCGCAGTAGAGCAGCCCGACGAACGGAGTCTGCTCGGCGGCCATCGTGCGCACGGTCGGCAGCGCGACGGTCTCGAGCACCTCGTCGACGAAGCCCTCGTCAAGCCACGGCAGCGGTGAGTATGCGCCCATGCCTCCGGTGTTGGGCCCCTCGTCGCCGTCGAGCAGGCGCTTGTAGTCCTGAGCAGGGGCGAGCGGCAGCACGTGCTCGCCGTCGCTGAGCACGAAGAGCGACACCTCCTGGCCCTTGAGGAACTCCTCGACGAGCACCGTTCCGTGCTCAAGCCATTCCGTCGCGTGAGCGAGCGCCGCCGCGCGGTCCTCTGTGACGAGAACGCCCTTGCCGGCGGCCAGGCCGTTCGCCTTCACGACGTAGGGAGCACCGAACCTGTCGAGGGTCGCCTCGGCCTCTGCGAGGGTTCCGACGATCTCCGCGCGACCGGTCGGCACGCCTGCGATCTCCATGATGCGCTTCGCGAAGGCCTTCGAGCCCTCGAGCTGCGCGGCGGCCTTGCTGGGACCGAACACCGCGATGCCGCGCTCACGGAGGGCATCCGCGACGCCCGCGACGAGGGGAGCCTCCGGTCCGACGACGACGAGCTCCACGCCGTGGGCTTCGGCGTACGACGCCACCGCCACGCCGTCGAGCGGGTCGAGGCCGATGGTTCGAACGTCGGCCGCGATGCCGGCGTTGCCGGGGGCCGCGGTGATGTCGTGGTCGGCATCCTCGGCGAGCAGCGCGCGGATGATGGCGTGCTCACGCGCGCCGGAGCCCAGAACGAGAATCCTCATTCCGCCCATGGTAGTCAGCGCCGGGTCGTGCACCGGAGGGTCTCGTCGGTGGCGACGGCGAGAATGGATGCATGGCACGGGCACGCATCTCTGAGCTTGACGGCATGACGGCGGTGTCGACGGCGTTGCAGGCATCCGCGTCGCGCGACACCACGGCGACGGCGGTGCGCTATCTGCTGCAGGCGCTCGCCGACAAAGTGCCGGGCAACACCGTCGAGGTGCGCGTTCCGCCGTTCGGCGCTGTGCAGTGCGTCGAAGGACCTCGGCACACCAGAGGAACGCCGCCGAACGTGATCGAGATGGATGCCGCAACGTGGCTCTCCCTCGCGACCGGCAGCGCCACGTGGGCCGACGCCGTGGCTTCGGGAGCAGTGCACGCCTCCGGCACACGGGCCACGCTCGAGCCGTACCTGCCGGTGTATCGCCCCCGCTGACCGATACGTTGCCCCCTTCCGCGAGTTGTTGTCGCTTCTTGTCGCCTCGCGGGGAGATGACGACGGGATGAGCCCACAATTCGCGCGAGAAGCGGTCGGGAGGCGGGGAAGGCAGCGCGGGGCGGACGTACAACGAGGTGCGCGACAATGGATGCGTGCCACGCGATACCCACGACCCCGTCACGCCCGATGTCGATTCCGCCGACAGCCCGGCCGACGACGAGCACGTCGTCGCGGGCGACCAGAACGAGCAGGCGTCGAGCGAGGCATCCGAGAACGAGCCGATCCGCGAAGAGGTGTCGGTCGAGTCGGCGCACGAGGTGCGGGTGCGCCGCACGCCTCGGTACGGCCGCTTCATGATCCTGGGCGGCGCCGTGTTCGCGGTCGCTGCCTTCATCGCGACGTATTCGCTGCCGCAGGAGGCGGGCTACGACCGCAACGTGGTGTTCGGGTTCGTGCTGCTGGGCTCGGTCGCGATCG
>JBQCJQ010000630.1:0-6380 GCA_051952615.1 Humibacter sp. | reverse complement strand
TCCGCGAGCGCGACCGCGCCGAGGACGTTGGGCGAGCCGGCCTCGTGGCGGTCGGAGCCGGTTCGCCAGGTGGTGCTGTCCAGTGTCACGCGCTCGACCGCGCCTCCGCCGCGCAGGTACGGGTCGGCGGCGTCGAGCCAGTCGCCCCTGCCGAGCAGCACGCCGGAGCCGAACGGCGCGTAGACCTTGTGACCGGAGAACGCGAGGTAGTCGATGCCTGATGCGGCGACGTCGACACGTCGATGCGGCACGAGCTGTGCGCCATCCACGACGATCCTCGCGTCGTGACGGTGCGCCACCTCGGCGAAGCGCTCGATCGGCAGCACCTCGCCGCTGACATTGCTCGCTGCGGTGATCGCCAGGGCGGCCGCAGGATGAGCGGCGAGCTCGGCATCCAGGCGCGCGAGCGTCTCCGCGATGGTTCGCGCGACGGGGACGACCCGCGCGCCGGCATCCAGCCAGGGGAGCAGGTTGGCGTGGTGCTCAAGGTCGAGCACGACCGTCTCGCCGGGCACGACGGATGCCATCAGGTTGAGCGAGTCCGTCGTGTTGCGGGTGAAGATCACGGAGTCGTCGGTGCGACATCCCATCAGCTCGGCCACCGTGGCACGCGCACCCTCGTATGCCGCAGTGGAGACCTGTGACGCGTAGCCTGCGCCGCGATGCACGCTCGCGTAGTACGGGAGCACCTCGGTCACCCGGTCCGCGACACGCTTCAGGGCCGGGGCGCTGGCGGCGTAGTCGAGGTTGGCGTAGCGGATGGTGCCGCCGCGAAGAAGCGGGGCCTGCAGGTCGTCACCCACGACGTCCAGGAACGGGGTGTCATCCTTGGCCGTCCAGGCTTCGAAGCCTCCGCGCAGATCCTCTGCTGCGAAGCCTTGCGAGCTCAGGTAGCTCGCCGCGACACCGGAACGCCAGCCGGACTCGCAGTTCACCACGACGTGTCCGGCGGCGGGGATCTCGCCGCGTCGGCGCCTGAGCTGCGCGAGCGGAATGTTCAACGCGCCCGGAATCGCGCCGGACTCGAACTCGCCGGGGCTCCGCACATCGAGCAGAACAGTCGATTCACGTTCTCGGAGCGACTCGAGCGCGATGGGCTCGACCCGCGCGCCCGTGACGATCGGAACGCCATGCCCAGCCAGCTGGTCGGACGGCACGTAGCCCGTGACCCTGTCGAAGCCGATCCTGGCCAGTTGCCGACGACCCTCGGCCTCCAGCCCCGGGGATGCGACCAGCACGACGTCGGTCGAGTAGTCGAGGAACATTCCCGCGGTCTCGGCGAACCGCCCGTCGAGCGGCACGTTCAGCGCGGACTGCAGGTGGCCGGCGGCGAAGTCCTCGACATCACGGGTGTCGAGGAGGATGACGCCCGCGAGGCGCTCGGGAGTCAGCTCGTCGACCAGGGGGAGCGGACCGCTCGGGTCGTAGAGGGCGTGCCGCTCGCGATTGAGCCGCGCATCCTCGGTGAAGTAGTCGGGCACGGGGAGCTGGCCGGTGGTGATCAGGCGAACGAACTCGGTCTCCGACATGGGGGAGCAGCTCGCATTCGACCGGCGCTCGCGCCCGATGGTCGACTCGCGATCCAGCGAGAGGTTCTTGCCGCACGCCGATCCCGCGCCGTGCGCCGGGAGCACGCGTATCGCGTCGTCGAGCGACATGAACCGGTGCTGGATGGTGTCGAACTGCTCGTGGGCGAGGGCGACCGGGTCGGCACCGAAGCTGGCCTGGAGATCGACGCGCCCGACATCCCCGACGAAGAGAGAGTCGCCGGTCAGCACCGCCTCGGCGACGGCGTCGTCCGGGTGACGGAAGACGAGGATGCTGATCGACTCCGGCGTGTGCCCCGGCGACGACATGATCTCCAGTTCGACTTGCCCCAGCGAAACGCGGTCGCCGTCGTCGAAGAGCGTTGCCGCGAAGCCGGGTGTGGCGCGACTGCCCATGCCGATCCACGCGCCTGTCGCGGCAGCCAGTTCGAGGTGGCCGGCGAGGAAGTCTGCGTGGAAATGGGTGACGAACGCTCCGACGATCCGCAGCTCACGCGCTTTCGCCGCATCGAGATACTGGTGCACGTCGCGCAGCGGATCCACGATCACCGCCTCGCCGCTGCTCTCGTCACCGATCAGGTAGGTCGCCTGCGAGAGCGATTCGGTGTAGAGCTGCTCCAGGATCATGGGATGCCCCTTCCGGCCAGAGCTGTGCCCTGCGGCGACGTCGAAGGGCTCGACGATCAGGAACACGTCGTGGTGTCTGAGAATCTAATCAGACTCCGCATGGCTGAGATTTGCATGACCGAGGAATCATCAGTGTTCCCAGGCGCGCGAGCTCCCCTCTCGACATCCCGAATTTCAGCAGGGGGCGAGGACTACTCCAGCGCCGGCTTGATGTCGCGCACGATCGACTCGAGGATGCGCGCGTTGAAGTCGACCCCGAGCTGGTTCGGCACGGTGACGAGGAGCGTGTCGGCATCCATCACGGCGGCATCCTGCGCCAGCTCGCGCGCGATGACGTCGGGCGGACCGATGTAGCTGCGGCCGAAGCGGGCCAGCTCGTCGCCGATGTGGCCGACCTGGTCTTCGGAGTCCGCCTGGGCTCGCAGCCCGAAGTAGTAGTTGGTCTCGTCGTCGATGATCGGCAGGATGCTCCGCGACACCGACACCCGCGGCTCGCGTTCGTGCCCGGCGGCCTTCCAGGCGTCACGGTACTGCTGAATCTGCTCGGCCTGCAGCTCGGAGAGCGGAACACCGGTGTCTTCGGTGAGCAGGGTCGAGCTCATCAGGTTCATGCCCTGCTCGGCCGTCCACACCGCTGTCGCCCGGCTTCCCGCGCCCCACCAGATGCGGTCTGGAAGGGTCTCCGACCTCGGCTCGATCGCCAACGGCACGTGCTGACCGGTCATCTGGGGATTGGAGTACACGAGGCCGGCGCCGGCGATCGCGGCTCGGAACAGCTCGGTGTGCCTCCTCGCGAGGTCGGCATCCGTCTCGTTCTCGTCGGGAATGAAGCCGAATGCCTCGTAGCCGTTCTCGGCCGTCTCGGGTGAGCCCCTGCTGATGCCGAGCTGCAGTCTGCCGGCGGCGATGAGGTCCGCTGCCGCAGCGGATTCGGCGGCGTAGAGCGGGTTCTCGTAGCGCATGTCGATCACGGCGGTGCCGATCTCGATGCGCGAGGTGCGAGCGCCGATGGCGGCGAGCAGGGGGAAGGGCGACGCGAGTTGGGGTGCGAAGTGGTGCACCCGCACGAAGGCGCCGTCCGCGCCGACCTCTTCGGCGGCCTGGGCCAGGTCGATGGTCTGCAGCAGGGCGTCCGATGCGCTGCGCACCTCTGAGCCGCGCGCCGGAGACCAGTGACCGAACGAGAGGAAACCGATGCGTTTCATGACACTCTCAACCTTCGGAGCGCGGGTGTTATTCGCTGCGGGCGGTGTTATTGGTCGCGGACGTCACCTGGTGGTCGTACTCAGTACCAGTGCGGGTTCTGCGACATCTCGTGGTTCCACGCGCCGCACGGTGTTCCGTAGGAACTCGAGATGTACGCGAGACCCCATCTCACCTGCGTGTCGCCGTTGGTCTGCCAGTCGCCACCGGCGGACGCCAGCTTGCTCGCGGGCAACGACTGCGGAATGCCGTATGCGCCGCTGGAGGAGTTGTAGGCGTTCCACGACCAGCCGGACTCCATGTTCCACAAGTCGATGAGGCATCCCATCTGATCGCCGCCCCAGCCGTAGTTGCCGAGGATGCTGCTGGCGTACGCCTGCGCCTCGCCGGCGGAGCAGCCGCCCGTGCAACCCGCTGAGGTGTCGATGTTGGCGTTGCTGCCGCCACCGTTTCCGTTGGCCGCCGCTGCTGCTGCCGCCGCCGCTGCGGCTCGTGCCGCGTCGGCCGCCAAGCCGTCGTTGCGCTCTTGCTCCAGCTTGGCCGCCTTGCTGTTCAGCGATGCGGCCTGCGCCTGCAGCACCGCACCCTGCTTTCGCTGGGTCGAGAGAGCAGCGTCGGCCGACGCCTTGGCGGCCTGCGCCGCCTGATACTTCGTGTTGGCGTCCTGCTCGAGGCCGGTGCGCTCGGCCTCGGCGCTCTTCGCCTGCGCCTGCAGCGACGACACGACGTTCTGCTTCTGCTTGGCGTAGGCCTGCAACTGCGAGACGTGATCGGTGAGCTGGCTCACGGTTCCGAGCTGGTCGAGCAGGTTGTCCACCTGGCCGTTGCTGAGCAGCAGTTTCGCGGTGAGATCGCCGCCGCCGGAGATGTAGAGCTGGGAGGCCAGCTTGCCGTACTGCGTCTTCGCGGTCGTGGCGTTCTTCTGCGCCGCGCTGACCTGGGTGTTGATGGCGTTCAGCTTCGCGGTCTGCGCGTCGAGCGCGCTCTTCGCCTGCGAGTACTCGAACTCCTTCTTGAGCTCGTCGGCCGCTGCGGCCTCGGCCGCCTGCTGCAGCTGACCGATGAGAGCCGTGATCTTCTGGTACTCCGCTTGTGCGGCGGCGGCGTTGTTCTTCGCTGCCTGCACATCGCCCCAGCTGGGGTAGTCGTCGGCATGCGCAGGCGTCACCGTCGCGAGCGGGATGACCACCGCCAGCGCGGCACCGATGGCGGCGAGGCGCCAGCGCCCGAGCGGGCGCGACGTTCGCTCCGTGGCCCGAAGCCCGAACACAGTCACGGTCCCCACGATAAGCAGGCCCCTGCAGTGGGGACGGCGCACACGCCGTGGGCCGCGGGATGCCCCGCACGGGTCCCTTCGCCGTCGATCCATGTCTTTCGACACCGATCGGCGGCCTTTGTGGCCGATCGACGGCGCACACGTCGGCGGTCGGTGTTTGACTGACACCGTGACCTCATTGCAACGCTCGGTTCTCGTCGTGGCGATCCTGGCGTCTCTCGTCGCCTTCCTCGACGGTTCCGTCGTGAACGTGGCGCTGCCCGCGATCGAACGCGAACTGGGCGGTGGCCTCGTGCTGCAGCAGTGGGTGGTGGACGCCTATCTGATCACCCTCGGCTCGCTCATCCTGATCGCCGGCTCGCTCTCCGACGCGTTCGGGCGCAAGCGCATCCTCATGATCGGGCTGTTCGGGTTCGGCATCACGTCGATCGCGTGCGCGCTCGCGCCCGACGGCATCTCGCTCGTCGTGTTCCGTGCCCTGCAGGGCGTCGCGGGCGCCCTGTTGGTGCCGAGTTCGTTGGCCCTGATCATCCAGGTGTTCAGCACGGATGACCAGCCGAAAGCGATCGGACGTTGGACGGCGTGGACCTCGGCAGCCATGCTCGCTGGACCGGTGCTGGGAGGGCTCTTCGTCGACACGCTGTCGTGGCGGCTGGTGTTCGCGATCAACCCCATTCCGATCGCGGTGACGGTGGTCATCCTGTGGCGCATCAAGCTGGACCACACGCACGCGCACGGTCGCATCGACTACGTGGGAGCCGTGCTCGGGGCGGTGGGGCTCGGCGGGGTAGTGTTCGCGCTCATCGAGCAGGGCCAGGGAGGCTGGACGAGCCCGCTGGTATGGGTGAGCGCGGTCATCGGATGCCTGTGCCTGGCCGCATTCGCCATCGTGGAGCTGCGCTCGAAGGAGCCCATGCTGCCGTTCTCCCTGTTCCGCATCCGCAACTTCGGCATCGGCAACCTTGCGACGTTCGCCATCTATGCCGCGCTCTCGCTCGGAACGCTCGTCGTCGGCATCTACCTGCAGGAGGTCGCGGGCTACCCTGCCACCCTCGCCGGTCTCGCGCTCATCCCGGCGACGATCGTGTCCCTTCTTCTCTCCAGTCGCTTCGGAGCGTTGTCCGGCAAGTACGGACCTCGGCTCTTCATGGCTCTCGGTCCCATCGTCGCGGCGGGCGGTTACGCGCTGATGCTCATGATGGGCACGTCCGTGGACTACTGGCTCGAGCTGCTCCCCGGCGTGATCGTCTTCGGCCTCGGCCTGTCCATCACGGTCGCTCCGCTCACCGCCGCGATCCTGGGTGCCGTGCCTCCGGAGCGCGCAGGCATCAGCTCGGCGATCAACAACGCCGTCGCGCGCATCGCCGGCCTGATCGCCGTCGCGTGCGCCGGGTTGATCATCGCCGGCCCGCTCGATCAGGCGGGTCTGCAGCGAGTGCTCATCGTCTGCGTCGTGCTCCTGCTCGTCGGCGGGGTGGTCTCGGCGATCGGCATCGTCAACCGCAAGAGGGCCGTTGTCGCGCCACGCGACGCCGCGGCATGCAGCGCGGGGGCCACCACTGTCGGCCCTGCGGTGACCGCGCCGACCCCGGCGGCACCGTTCACGGGAGGAGCACAGGGCCAGCGGCGATCAGACCGATGACGATGATGACGGCGCTGGCCATGACGAGCCGCATGAGCCATCGCGATCGCACTCCGCGCAGCGTGAGCACGATTCCGGCGACCGC
>JBQCJQ010000629.1:0-3023 GCA_051952615.1 Humibacter sp. | reverse complement strand
ATCCGCCGCCGACGCTCTGCGTGCCAGCCTCGACCGGCTCGGGCTCGACCACGTCGATCTCTACCTGATCCACTGGCCGTCGCCGGCGCGCGACTCCTACGTCGCCAGCTGGGAGGCCATGATCGAGGCCCAGCAGGCGGGCCTGGTGCGTGCGATCGGGGTGTCCAACTTCTTGTCGCACCACCTGGACCGCGTCATCGCGGAGACAGGGGTCGTCCCGGCTGTCGACCAGATCGAGCTGCACCCGTACTTCGCACAGCGCGAGCTGACCGGGACACTGCGCGAGCGCGGCGTCGCGGTCGAGTCGTACAGTCCGCTGGGCCAGGGCGCAGACCTCGCGGATCCGGTGGTCGCCGAGATCGCCGCGTCGACAGGTCGCACTCCGGCGCAGGTCATCCTGCGCTGGCACCTGCAGCACGGCTTCGTGGCGATCCCCAAGTCGTCGAGCCGCGCGCGCATGGCAGAGAACATCGACGTCGTCGACTTCGAGCTGACGGATGACGACATGGGTCGCATCGACGCGCTCGACGGCGGATCCCGCATCGGGGGCGACCCCGAGACGTTCGAGATCAGCCAGATCCGCTAGAGCCCTCGCCGCGCGGCCGGGCTCGCAGCATCATCCAGAAATTGAAAGGCAGACCACGTCCATGACCCAACGCTTTCCCGACTCACCCACCGTGGTGCTCACGGGTGCCGCCTCGCCGCGCGGCATCGGGCGCTTCGCCGCCCACTACCTCGCCGAGCGTGGCTGGAACGTCGGTGTGATCGACCTCGACGCCGCTGAGGCGGACGCCGTCGCCCGAGACATCGCTGCAGAGCACGGTGTGAAGACGGCGGCCGCCGGCGCGAACGTCGCCGTCGAGAGCGAGGTGCGGGCCGCCTTCGACTCGTTGGAGGCCGCGCTTCCGCCGGTCGTCGCACTTGTGAACCTCGCTGGCGTCTCGTCTCCCGACCCGTACCTCGAGGTGACGTCAGAGGAGTGGAACCGGGTCATCGACATCAACCTGACCGGGGTGCACTACTCGACGAGGCGTGCCGCCGAGTCGATGGCATCGAGGGGTCTCGGCCGCATCGTGAGCCTTTCGTCCGTCTCGGCCCAGCGCGGCGGAGGCACCTACAGCAAGGCCGCGTACTCTGCCGCGAAGGCTGGGGTCATCGGACTGACCAGGGCCGCGGCTCGCGAGCTCGGCCCGCTTGGCATCACGGTCAACGCCATCGCGCCCGGCCCCATCGACACCGACATCATGGGCGGTCCGCTGACGGACGAGCGCAAGGAGGCCATGGCGGCAGACGGCGTGCTGACCCGCATCGGTCAGCCGCGCGACGTCGCGGCAGCTGTGGCCTACCTCATCAGCGAGGACGCCGGGTTCGTCACCGGCCAGACGATCAACGTCGACGGCGGCCTCTACATGCACTGATCGCTTCTGCTTCGGAGAACCGCGCGCGCGGCATCCATCAGGCCTTCTGGGCGGCGGCCCCGTCGCTCACCTCGGGCAGGGTGATGCCGCGCGTCGGTGCTGCGAAGGTGACCCGCACCCGACGCTCGCTGATCGCCAGCCGCATGCCGCGGAACCGCACCATGTAGTAGATGCCGATCGCCGCGGCCGCGATGCCGGATGCCCCGCCGACCACCAGCGCCCACCTCGGCCCGAACGCGTCGGCCACCCAGCCGACGATCGGCGCACCGATCGGCGTTCCGCCCATGAAGATCGCCATGTAGATGGCCATCACGCGGCCGCGCACGAGCGGGTCGGTCGACAGCTGCACCACACCGTTCGCTGTCGTGTTGAAGGTCTGGGACGCGACACCGACGATCGCGAGCATCGCCCCGAAGATCCAGTAGCCCGGTGCGGCGGCTGCGGCGATGCATCCGATTCCGAAGATGACGGCGGCGACCGCGAGCAGCGACCCGCGCGGCTTCTCCCTTCGTGCGGCGAGCAGCGCGCCCGCCACCGATCCGATGGCCATCACGGACGACAGGATGCCGTACTCACCCGCACCCTTGTGGAACACCGTGCTCGCCATCGTGGCGACGAAGATCGGGAAGTTCAGCCCGAACGTTCCGATCAGGAAGACCATGGCGAAGATGGCCAGCAGATCAGGTCGCTTGCTGACGTACTTGAACCCTTCGACCAGGCTGCCGCGGGAGCGGCTTGCCCGCGTCGAGGCGTGCAGCTGGTCCCGTCGCATGAAGGTCAGCGAGATGAGCACCGCCACGAAGCTCACGGCGTTGATGAGGAACACCCACCCCGCGCCGACCGCGGCGGTGAGCAGACCGGCGACCGCGGGACCGATCAACCGGGCGGCGTTGAACGAAGCGGAGTTGAGCGCAACGGCGTTGCCGAGCAGCTTCGGCCCGACCAGGTCGCCGACGAAGGTCTGCCTTGCCGGCGAGTCGAAGGCGGCCGCAATGCCGAGCGCGAGCGCGAAGAGGTAGACCTCCCACAGGGTCACCGTGCCGGTGATGGTGAGGATGCCCAGCCCGAGCCCCAGCAGCCCCATCGCCGCCTGCGTCGCCATCAGCAGCTTGCGCCTGTCGAGGTGGTCCGCGGCGAATCCCGTGACGGGGAGCAGCAACAGCTGCGGTCCGAACTGCAGCGCCATGACGACGCCGACAGCGAGAGCGTCGTTGTGGCTGAGCTGGGTCAGCACGATCCAGTCCTGCGCGGTGCGCTGCATCCAGGTGCCGACGTTGGAGACAAGGGCGCCGGCGAACCAGATGCGATAGTTCAGCGCGCTCAGCGAGCGGAACATCGCATTCACGAGTCGGCGAGCTCTCTGATCACCACGGCGGCGTCCGCGAGCAGGGCACGGGTGGCAGGCGGAAGCTTCGCGAGCCGCTTGTCCAGCCACGCGTCACGACGTCGTCTGGTCTCCTTGACGAGCTCGCGCCCGCTGTCGGTCGGTACGAAGTAGACCTTGCGGCGGTCATCCGTGGATGCCTGACGCACCAGATATCCGGCGGCCTCCAGCCGGTTCACCGTGCGGTTCATCGACGGCGGAGTGACGTGCTCGTGAGTGCT
>JBQCJQ010000628.1:0-6719 GCA_051952615.1 Humibacter sp. | reverse complement strand
GACGACCCGGCCGACCGGCTCGGAATGCTCGACGGGCAGCGCATGCGTGCCGCCCGCGTGGTGCTCGACATCGGCGTGCACCTGTCGAAGCAGCGGCCGGATGGCGAAGGTCCGTGGACCGGCGACTACGCGTTCGAGTTCCTCGGCGACAACGTCAACATGAACGAAGGGTTCGAGCGGTTCGAGGTGAATCGCTACCTCGGATGGCCGGGCCAGGCTCCTTCGTACAAGATCGGGCAGCGCATCTGGGAGCAGATCCGCGACGAGTACAAGCAGCGTGAGGGCGCGGCGTTCGACATCAAGGCGTTCCACAAGAAGGCGCTCGACATCGGCGGTGTCGGCCTCGACACCCTGAAGACCGCAATGCTGAGCTGACCCCGCTCTCTCCCTCGGCGCCACCACCCCGCCGCCGAGCCACCACCGTGGCGTCGAGCCACCACCCCGCCGCCGAGCCACCACCGTATCGACGCGTACAGGGTGGTGGCTCGTCGGCTAAGTGGTGGCTTGACGGTTGGGCGGTGGCTCCCGGGGGATGGCTCCGGGGGGAGTGACTCGGCGGGTGGGACGCGGAATACCACGGGGGCTGGCGGCGTTGTTGCGGGCGGACGCCGTAGAACGGTAGTCTGGAGAGTCACTTTTGTGACGTTCCCATTCGCCTGCTCGGCGGAACAAACCAAACGCACCAATTCTGCCGGGCCTGATTCATGTCCACACTGGAGTACCCACACAATGACAACCGCAACGACCGACAAGGCAACCAAGCAGGTCGCGATCAACGACATCGGTTCTGCTGAAGACTTTCTTGCCGCGGTCGAGAAGACTCTGAAGTTCTTCAACGACGGAGACCTCATCGAAGGCACCGTCGTCAAGATCGACCGCGACGAGGTGTTGCTCGACGTCGGTTACAAGACCGAGGGCGTCATCCCCTCACGCGAACTTTCCATCAAGCACGACGTCGACCCCAGTGAGGTCGTCGGCGTCGGTGACACCGTCGAGGCCCTCGTCCTTCAGAAGGAAGACAAGGAAGGCCGCCTCATCCTCTCCAAGAAGCGCGCGCAGTACGAGCGTGCGTGGGGCGATGTGGAGAAGATCAAGGAGGCCGACGGTGTTGTCACCGGTTCGGTCATCGAGGTCGTCAAGGGCGGTCTCATCGTCGACATCGGACTGCGCGGCTTCCTGCCGGCATCCCTCATCGAGCTGCGCCGCGTGCGCGACCTGACGCCGTACCTCGGCCAGGAGATCGAGGCGAAGATCCTCGAGCTCGACAAGAACCGCAACAACGTGGTCCTGTCGCGCCGTGCCTTGCTCGAGCAGACCCAGTCCGAGAGCCGTTCGACCTTCCTGGCGAACCTCCACCCGGGCCAGGTGCGCAAGGGTGTCGTGTCGTCGATCGTCAACTTCGGCGCGTTCGTCGACCTCGGTGGCGTCGACGGTCTGGTTCACGTCTCCGAGCTGTCCTGGAAGCACATCGAGCACGCCAGCGAGGTCGTCGAGGTCGGCCAGGAGGTCACCGTCGAGGTTCTCTCCGTCGAGCTCGACCGCGAGCGTGTCTCCCTGTCGCTCAAGGCGACGCAGGAGGACCCGTGGCAGGTCTTCGCCCGCACCCACGCGATCGGTCAGTTCGCACCGGGCAAGGTCACCAAGCTCGTTCCGTTCGGTGCGTTCGTTCGCGTCGCAGACGGCATCGAGGGCCTCGTGCACATCTCCGAGCTCTCCGGCAAGCACGTCGAGCTCGCGGAGCAGGTCGTCTCGGTCGGCGAAGAGGTCTTCGTCAAGGTCATCGACATCGACCTGGAGCGTCGTCGCATCTCGCTGTCGCTCAAGCAGGCCAACGAGGGCGTCGACCCCGAGGGCACCGAGTTCGACCCGGCGCTGTACGGCATGCTCACCGAGTACGACGACCAGGGCAACTACAAGTACCCCGAGGGATTCGACCCGGAGACCGGCGAGTGGAAGGAAGGCTCCGACGCTCAGCGCGAGAAGTGGGAGCAGGACTACGCCGCCGCTCAGGAGCGTTGGGAAGCACACAAGAAGCAGGTCGCCAAGGGCCTGGAAGAGGAGGCCGCTACGGCCGACTCCGCTTCGAGCGGTGCGTCCTACTCGAGCGACTCCGGCGCGAGCGGCACGCTCGCGGACGACGCCTCGCTCGCCGCACTGCGTGAGAAGCTCTCCAGCAATTCGTAATTCCGCATGATGAGGAAGGCCGGGACCTGATGGTCCCGGCCTTTTTCGTATCGTCGGGTGGAACTAGAGGGGGAGGGCGTAGTAAGCGCTGTTGGGGTCGTCGATGTAGTCGGCGAACGGGGCACAGGGCGTGAAGCCGAAACGCTCGTAGAGTCTGCGGGCAGGCGCGAAATAGTCCTCGGTGCCCGTCTCCAGCTTCACGGTGCTCAGACCTCGCCGGCGAGCCTCCGCGACGGCCTCGGACAGCACTGCGGTTGCCACACCGCGCCCGCGCGCAGCATACGTGGTGCGCATCGACTTCAGTTCACCGGTCATCCCGTCGTGCTGCTTCAGCGCCCCACAGCCGAGGAGCGTGCCGTCGCCGTCCCGCGCGGTCCAGAAGGTGATGTTGGGTGCACGCAGCGACTCGATGTCCAGAGCGTGCACGCTCTCTGCAGGGCTGGTCTCGAACATGTCGACCAGGTGCTCGCTCAGAAGCTCAGTCACATCGGTCGCAGACGGGTACTCGACGGCGACCGTAATCGAGGATGACACCCGATCACGCTACTGAACATTCGTGTTCACCGGCGGTACGGCACAGCACGCATAGGCTTGCACGGTGCTGATCGTCGCGCTCACCGGGGGCATCGCCTCGGGAAAGTCCACCGTGTCCCGTCGTCTCGCAGAACTCGGCGCCGTCGTCGTCGACGCCGATGCACTCGCCCGCGAGGTCGTCGAACCAGGAACACCGGGCCTGCAGGCCATTCGCGAGCGGTTCGGATCGGGGGTCATCCGTGACGACGGGAGCCTCGACCGCCCAGCGCTCGGCGCGATCGTGTTCAACGATGCGTCCGCACTCGCCGATCTCAACGGAATAACGCATCCCGCGGTGTGGCGCGCAGCTCTCGACCGCTTCGCCGCGGCGGAGGCCGCCGACCCCGACGCGATCGTCGTCTACGACGTGCCCCTGTTGGTCGAGGCCTCAGAAGGCCGCCCGATGAGGTTCGACCGCGTCGTCGTCGTCGAAGCCGACCACGACGAGCGCGTCAGGCGGCTCGTCGCCGATCGCGGGATGAGCGAACGAGACGCCATCAGCCGCATCGACGCGCAGACCGACGACCAGTCCCGCCGGGCGATCGCCGACGTGGTGCTGGACAACAACGGCAGCCAGCAGCACCTGCTGGACCAGGTCGATACGCTGTGGGCTGACCTTCGGGGGACGCAGGGGGAGTAGCCGTGTTCGGTCCCCGTCAGCGCACCGCGGGGCTCAGCAGCATGAGCGTCGGCACGGCGACGAGCGCCGCGGCGCTGGCCAGCACCGCGAGGCGTAGCGCTGGGGACGCCGGCTCAGCGACCTCCGTCAGACGCGTGACACGGGCGTCCGCCCACTCGCCCGCGGACGCCGGAACCGCGGCGCCCCCAGAGGCGACCGCAGATGAGAGTGCGACGTCCTGCACCGAGTCGTCCGGCGCGGACGACTCGGACGCTGCGAGAGCGACCCTGGCGACGGCACGGGAGAGGTTGCGTTCCGACACGGTGCGCCGGGCCTGGTCATCCGCCAACAACTCGACGAGCAGGCCGACGGCCTCGTGGGCGCGCGTCGCGATCGGGAACCACGGGAGGGCGCTGCGCCAGGCGCTGAACGCCACCAAGAGCACGTGGTGGTGCTGCTGCACGTGGGCGTGCTCGTGCGCGACGACGGCCGCAAGCTCCTCGTCGGAGAGCAGGTCGAGCAGCCCGGCCGAGAGCACGGTGACCGAGCGCGGCACGCCCGGCAGACAGTAGGCGACCGGAGCGGCGTGGTCGATCACCCGGGTGCCTGGGCGGTCGGGCAGCGGGTCGGAGAGAAGCCGCAGCAGCTGCGCATGACGGCGTCTCTGCCGCTCGGCCCGCCACGCGGTGCGCACCAGGTTGAGCAGCAGGTGCACGCCGAGCAGGATCGCCCCGGCCAGCGCGAACATCTCGGGGAAGTTCGCCGCGGGCGGCAGCTGACCGGAGAAGAGGTCGGCCGTGAACGCACTCGCGGCGTGCGGCAGGTCGTCACCGAAGGGCATCAGGCCGAAGACGAGCAGAGAGCCGATCATCGAGAGCCCGCCGGAGAGGGCGATCGCCTGCCACAGCACGAGGGCGGCACCGGGCATCCGCCGCGGCCAGCTCGCCTTGGCGAGCGCAACCGGCACCGGCCACGCCAGGGCGATGGCGAGCAGTGCGAGTGCGGCTGCAACGGCGAGCATGATCTCAGATGTGCTCAGGCGTCGAGCAGGCTGCGGAGCCGCGCGGCATCCTGCGGTGTGACCTGGCCGACGAAGCGCGCCAGAACCGCGTCGCGGTCGGAGGCCGAGCCGAGCACCTCGTGCATGAGCTCGGCGACGTGGTCCTCGCGGGACATCGCGGGGCCGTAGAGGTGCGGACGGGCATCCCGGTCTCGCACGACGAAGCCCTTGGCCTCGAGCCGCGAGAGCACGGTCATCACCGTGGTGATCGCGAGTTCTTTGCCCTGGGTGCCCGATGCGTTCAGCGCGTCGCGCAGTGCCGTGGCGGTGAGCGGCTCGGGGGAGTCCCACATCACGTCCATGACCGCGCGCTCCAGATCGCCGAGATGTGCGAGTGTGCCGGTTGCCATGCCTCAATTCTACCGTGTGTAGAAATGTTCGGGCGACAGTGGTAAGACTTTCTACAACACGTAGAATTCTACGTCACGTAGAACCGCTCTCATCGGAGGTATCGTGCATCCGGCCGACCTGGATCCGCTGCTCATCGCCCGTTGGCAGTTCGGCATCACGACCGTCTATCACTTCTGGATGGTGCCGCTCACGATCGGGCTCGGCCCGCTGGTCGCCATCATGCAGACCATGTGGAACCGCACCGGCAACGAGCGCTATTACCGCATGACGAAGTTCTGGGGAAAGATCTACCTGATCAACTTCATCATGGGCGTCGCAACGGGCATCGTTCAGGAGTTCCAGTTCGGGCTCGCCTGGAGCGAGTACAGCCGCTACGTGGGCGACGTGTTCGGGGCGCCGCTGGCGATGGAGGCGCTGCTGGCGTTCTTCGTCGAGTCGACGTTCCTCGGGCTCTGGATCTTCGGCTGGGGCAAGCTGCCCAAGCGCATCCATCTTGCCTGTCTCTGGATCGCCGTCGCCGGCTCCGTCGTGTCGGCCTACTTCATCATCGCGGCGAACTCGTGGATGCAGCATCCCGTCGGCGTGCAGCTCGTCGACGGACGGCCGGTGATGACGAACGTCTGGGCCGTTCTCGGCAACAACACCGCGGTCGCGGCGTTCACGCACACCATCTTCGGCGCGTTCGCCGTCGGCGGCGCGCTCCTGCTCGGCGTCGCCTGGTACCAGCTCTGGCAGCGCCGCAGGGACGGCATCGACACCGTCGGAGCGGACAAGCGGGTCATCCCCGGCGAAGCGCCCGAGATTCCCGGCCGCGACAAGGCAGACCACAAGGTCTGGATCACGTCTCTTCGCATCGGCGCCGTGACGGCGATCATCGCCTTCGCCGGCGTCGCGATCACCGGTGACGCGCAGGCCCGCCTCATGTTCACGCAGCAGCCGATGAAGATGGCGTCGGCCGAGGCCGCCTGCCACACCGGCACCAGTTTCTCGCTGCTCGCGTTCGGAGACATCGGCTCGAAGGACTGCAAGGGCGTCGTCAACGTGATCGAGGTTCCCGGGGTGCTGGGCTTCCTCGCCAACGGAAACTTCAACGAGCCCGTCAAAGGCGTGAACGAGCTGGTTCCCATCTACCAGCAGAAGTACGGAACGCACCTGCCGGATGACCCGAAGTACGGCGCAAGGGCGGGGGAGGCCATCAACTACGTGCCCATCATGGCCGTCACCTACTGGGGCTTCCGGCTCATGATCCTGTTCGGTGCGCTTGCCGCCTTCGCCGCCGTCGTCGCCCTGTGGCTGACGAGACGGGGAACCGTGCCGAGACCACGCTGGCTGATGTGGCTGGCCGTGACGGGCATCTTCGCGCCCTTCGCCGCGAACTCGGCCGGCTGGATCTTCACCGAGATGGGCAGACAGCCCTTCGTGGTGGCGCCGAACCCCACCCCGGGCGGCATCGACGGCGTGTTCATGTTCACCGCGGCCGCGGTGTCGCCCGGCGTGAGCTTCGGCGAGATCCTCTTCTCGCTCATTTCGCTCACGCTCGTCTACGCCGCGCTGATGGTCGTGGAGGTGCGCCTGCTCACCAAGTACATCCGCAGCGGCGTCGCCGGCGCCATCCCCGAGCTCGGCGAGAAGCCGAAGGACCCCGACGCGCCGTCGGACGACGACGTGCTCGCGTTCGCGTACTGACCCGACCACAGACAAGGAACGACCATGGACTTCCTTCCGACACTCTGGTTCATCCTGATCGCCGTGCTCTGGACCGGTTACCTCGTCCTCGAGGGCTTCGACCTCGGGGTCGGGATGCACGTGCTGTTCTCTGCACGCACCGAGACCGACCGACGGGTCATGCTGAACACGATCGGCCCGGTCTGGGACGGCAACGAGGTGTGGCTGATCACTGCGGCCGGGGCCACGTTCGCCGCATTCCCCTTC
>JBQCJQ010000627.1:0-3893 GCA_051952615.1 Humibacter sp. | reverse complement strand
AAGAGCGCAGGGATGCCCAGCCGAGGTATCGGGTTGGTGTGCCAGGACTCTCGACCCTCCAGGAGCAGGATCTTCTCGTCCAGAGTGAGGAGATCGACCAGGGCTTCGGCAGCGGCGATCTGTGCGGCGGGCGATGCGGTCAACTCAGCGGACTCCCCTGACGAAGAAGGTGACGATACCCGTTCCGAGCGCGATCGCCGCGCCGGCGAGATACAGGGCGGTGTAGTTGGTCCCTGAGACCGAACCGATCAGCAGCAGAGCCGACCCCATCAGCGGCGCGACGGCGCCGGGCAGCGACGCGGCCAGGTTGTAGATGGTCATCCAGCGTCCGGCCTGATCGCGGTCGGGGACGAGATCGCTCGCCATGGCGACGTCGACGGCGCCGAACATTCCGGCGGCGCCAAGGATGCACAGCACAGCGGCGAAGAAGAGGCCGAACCCGTCGGCGAATGCCATGAGCACAAGGCCCGTCGTCGTGATGAGCGACGCGGTGACGATGAAGAGCTTGCGGCGCTTCAGCTTGTCCGACAGCATGCCTGAAACGACAGCGAAGGTCATGGTCACCAGGATGCCGATCCCGCCGACGAGGGCGAGATTCTGTCCCGCCTCTTCCGCCGTGAACCCCAGTCGATCAGCCAGGAAGTAGAGCTGGTAGGTGCTCAGGAAGGCCAGCGCGACCTGCATCAGGAACTTGCCCGCCCAAACGAGCGAGAAGTCACGGTGACGTCTGGGATTGAACACGAGAAGGCGGAAGGTCTGTGCGATCGTCGTGTGCGGGAGCGTCACCATGCGGTCGGGTACGACGCACATGTAGATGATGGCGAAGACGGCGAACACGATGATCGGGGCAGCGAAGAGGAGCACGATGTTGAAGGTCAACAGGCCGCCGATCGTGTAGCCGAGCACGCCACCGAGCTGCGTCGCGACTCCGACGATCGCGCCGACTGCTCCGCGCTGGGATTCCGGGACCTGCTCGGCGACGACCGGTGTGATGGCGGCGGCCGGACCGGCTCCGCCCGCGCACACGATGATCCAGCCGATGAGCAGCACGGGAACCGACGGCGCGAGGGCGACGACGGTCGACCCCGCCAGCAGCACGACAAGACCGCCGATGAGCCACGGCCTGCGGCGCCCCCACCTCGTGTGCGTGCGGTCGCTGAGCACACCTGCCAGGGGCCCGGTGACGATCGTGACGACGGCTCCGACGGCCGCGACGAGGCCGAGCACGAGCGCCTTGTTGTCCGGAGCGAGGAGCTGCACCTTGTACGGCAGGCTGAACAGCGCCGGCATCATCACCGTCAGGTACAACCCGAAGTTCACGAGGCCGAAGGCGATGAGGAACCCGACGCCCTTCTTCTTCACGGGTTGCGGGGTGGTGGCGGGTGGGGCGGCCAACTCTTGAGCGGAAGGCTGCTGTGCGGGAATGGTCATCTGGACTCCATTGTCAACTAGCGCGTGCTAGCGCAAGCATACGAGTGTCGCGCTAGCACGCGCAAGTCGGCGGACATAGGGTTGACAGGTGGATGGAACGATCCGGAAGAGAGTCACGGCCGCTGACGTCGCCCGAGCAGCAGGACTGTCGCGCGCGACAGTCGGGTTCGTTCTGAACGACACTCCCGGCCAGACCATCCCGGAGTCCACACGACAGCGTGTGCTGCGAGAGGCAGAGCGCCTTGGATATCGACCGCACAGCGGCGCAAGAGCATTGGCAAGTGGCCGCAGCCGGATCATTCTGCTGGTGCTTCCGGATTGGCCACTGGACTACAGCATGCGCACACATCTGGATGAGGCGTCCGCCGCATTGGATCGCGCTGGATACGCACTCGTCACGATGACGCCGCACCCCGACGGACAGGCACAGCCGCTCTGGGAGACTCTGCGGCCCGATGCGGTCATGGCGATGACCCAGATCCCACCGTCGCAGGTTGCCGAGATCAAAGCCAGCGGTGTGGAGCATGTCCTCACACCAGCACAGCAAGACGGCCCGCTCCCGGGAGAAGAAGGCCTGCTTTTCGCAGAGGGCCCGCGTCTGCAGGTGGAGCATCTGGTTTCGACAGGCCGACGCCGCTTGGCCTTCGCCGGCCCTGCGGACCCCCGGCTGGCCACGCTCTCGCTGCAGCGCTTGGTGATGGCGCGACGCACCGCGGAGGCTCTGCCCGATGTCAGCTGGGCGGGTGACGTGATCGTCGGCGAGGAGGACGGCGAGGAGACCTTGGCGGCATGGTTGAAGGATGGCGTCGACGGCGTCATCGGCTACAACGACGATGTCGCCGCATTGGTCGTGGGCGCCGCGATCCGCAGCGGAGTGCAAGTTCCGGGCACGCTGGCGGTGATCGGCCATGACGACAGCCCTCTCGCGCGACTGTTCGTCCCTGCGCTTTCCACCGTTCGAGTCGACACGGCCGGACTGGGGCGCTACCTCGCCGAGCTCGCCCTCAACGCGGTGACGGGCTCACCGCCTCCGCAGGCGACGCCGGACCTGCAGGCACACCTCGTTCTGCGCGAGACCACGTGACGGCGTGCTCCGGCATCAATTCCGACCAGTCGTTCTGCTGCCGAGACGGAGAGAACTGGAACCGCGCAGACGACAACCGAGCTGACCCATCAATACCGACAGGTGGCGCGTCGTGCGGTTCATATAACCGACCCGCGGACGGACCTGCAAGCGAAGTACTGAACGCGTGCGGGAGCTGGCTGCAAGCGCCCAAATGGTCTCGCTCGAAGTTCTGGCGCATGGACGCTCCCTATGCAGCTCCCCTAGCGGGCGGTGTAGCCGCCATCGACCGGGAGCGTCACGCCCGTGATGTACTGCGCGTCGTCCGATGCGAGGAAGCTGACCGCCCCCGCGACGTCGGCCGGCTCGGCGATGCGGCCGAGCGGGATGCCGGCCACCACCTCCGACTCGGTTCCGTTACGGTCGGGGAGCGATTCGAGCCACGCCTCGTACAGCGGGGTGCGGGTCATGCCTGGCGCGACGGCGTTGACACGTATGCCGCGAGGCGCCAGCTCGACCGCAGCGGCCGTCGTCAGGGCCTTCACCGCCCTTTCGATGCGCTGTACACAGCCATGGTGGGGACGCCGATGGATGCCAGGCGCGAGGTGATGTTGATGATCGCTCCGCCGTCGGTCATGGCGCGGCCGGCGGCCTGCAGCATCGCGATCGCGGCGAAGGTGTTCGTCTCGAAGACGGCGCGCACGTCGGACATGGGCGCCTGCAGCAGATCGTCGGTGTGATCGATCGCAGCGTTGTTGACCACCACATGGAGCGCGTCGAAGCGGTCGAGCACTTCGCGCACGAGCGCGTCGGGGGCTCCGTCCGCGGTCAGGTCAGCCCGGATGAAGACACTGGGCTCACCGAGCGTCTCGGCGAGCGCTGCACCGCGGACGGCATCACGTCCCGTGACGACCACCGTGAACCCGTCGGCCTGCAGCCTGCGGGCGATCTCCACCCGACGCGAAGTGGACCACTGTCGCAGATCTGACCACCACCGACGGTCGCATCATCCCGCCCTGGATGGCGCAGGCGGTGGTCAAGCGCGGCATGAAGGACGAGCGCTGGGAGGTCATTGAGATCCTCTACGGCACCGCCTCGCTCGCGGATCTTCCACCCGTGAAGCTGATCTCTCTGGAGCTGGATGTGCCCGAACGCACCGCATCGGACTGGATCCAGAAGGCGCGCGCGGCGGGCTGGCTGGTAGGCATGACGTCGAACGTCGGCCGGCCCGCCAATGGTCAAGGACAATGACGCTCCAACGCCTAATCAGGCGTCGGAGGCCCTAGAGCCGCTGTTCTACTCGGAGGAGCAGGCAGCCGCACGGCTCGGGCTTCACCGCACCACGTTGCGCGCCCTGGCGTTGGCCGGACATGCGCCCATCGAGCCGATCGCGATGACT
>JBQCJQ010000626.1:0-3778 GCA_051952615.1 Humibacter sp. | reverse complement strand
CGCTGGGTGAGCTCGGTGATCTCGCGTGCCGGGAAGTGCGGGATGTGCGCCGAATCCTTGACGAGCTTCGCCTCCGTGAAGCCCGACCCCATCTTGCGCACCTTGGGAAGCCGGTCGAGCATGTCGGCGTGAAGCTGCTTCGGCCCCTCGAAGACGTTGCGGATGGCCGACATGCGCATTGCGATCGTGTAATAGTCCATCGTCAGCAGGTTCTTCACGTCGCTGGCGAGCATCGAGCGCCACAGGCGGCCGCCTCGCTTGTGCGGCGAGTGCAGGAGTGCCGTGACGAGCCGGTTGCGCTCGTGGAAGAAGGCCTGCCAGTCGTGGGTGTCGTCCTTGTCCACCCAGGAGACGTGCCAGACGGCGGCACCGGGCAGGCTGACCGTCGGGTAGCCGTGCTCTCTGGCGCGCAGCGAGTACTCCGCGTCATCCCACTTGATGAACACGGGCAGGGAGAGTCCCGCCTTCTTGAGTGTCTCGACCGGGATGAGGCACATGAACCAGCCGTTGTAGTCGACGTCGTAACGGCGGTGCATCCACGACGTCTGCCGCAGGTTCGACGCGCTGAAGTCGTGCCGCTCCGGGGTGAACGGCCCCCACATGAACGGAGACCACTTGATGCCCTCGGCGAAGGCGTGCAGCTGCGGCTTGTCGTACATGTCGAACATGTGGCCGCCGACGATGGTGGGCTTCGTGCAGAAGTTCGCGAACGTGACGGCGCGACGGATGCTCTCCGGCTCGATCTCGATGTCGTCGTCCAGCAGCAGAACATAGCCCGATTCGCCGGCATCGACGGTCTCGAGCATGCCGCGCGAGAACCCTCCCGAGCCGCCGATGTTCGCCTGCTCGATCAGCCTGAGCTTGCCTTCGAGTGCATCGACGGCGTCAGGATAGGCGGGATTGTCGGCGATCCTCTCGCTTCCCTGGTCGACGACCAGCACCCGGTCGAGCACGGCGAGGGCATCCTTGTCGCCGCCGATCGCCGCGAGAAGCCTCGAGCAGTAGTCACCGCGGTTGAGCGTCGTGATCGAGACCGTCGCACGGTCACTGGAACGACGCGGCGTGCCCTCCGGTGCGATCCAGTCCGCCTGCACGAGCTCGAAGGCGTGCTCGTCGGCGACGAGGTCGAACCAGAGCCAGCCGCCGTCGAGGAATGACGTCAAGGGAATGGTGAAGCTCGTCGTCGTCGGCCCATCGACCTCGGCCGAGTCGACGCGCTGGATGACCGCCCGTGCGTTGGAGCGGTACACGACGATGCGTCCGGTGCCCGCCGTCTGGATGCGCAGCTCGACGGCCTCGAGCGACGTCCACGCCTTCCAGTAGCTGGCGGGGAACGCATTGAAGTAGGTCGCGAGCGACGTCGACTTGAACGAGGGGATGCGCAGGCCGCGCCTGCCCCGAAGCCAGCCCAGACCGTTACGGTCGGTGAGCCGTGACGCCGTCTTCGGCTGCCGGATGGAGACGACGCCGCGCATCCTCGCCAGACGCTCCTTGTCGGACTCCTCACGCGCGGACCACGACCACACCTCCGGGTCGAGGAACAGCGGCAGAGCCTGCGGGTCGGCGTGCTCGGGGAAGATCACCCGCTGCAGGACCGTGCTCGACTGAGCGCCGGTCTCGGTCGGGGCAGCCGGCTCCGTTGCGGCATCCATCGAGGCGTCGACAGCGGGCGTCCGTGGCATTCTCAGACCTCCGGGGAGAACAGCGGTTTGATCTTGTTCGAGTACATCGAGAGCGCCGACCCGATCGCCATGTGCATGTCGAGGTACTGGTAGGTGCCGAGGCGACCCCCGAAGAACACGTTAGGCTCGCCGGCCTGCAGCTCACGGTAGCCGAGCAGGCTTTCGCGATCCGACGCGGTGTTGACGGGGTAGTACGGCTCGTCGTCACGGCTGGCGAACCGGGAGAACTCCCGCATGATCACCGTCTTGTCGGTGGGGTAGTCGCGCTCGGGGTGGAAGTGGCGGAACTCGTGGATGCGCGTGTAGGGCACGGACGCGTCGGCGTAGTTCATCACGGGAGTGCCCTGGAAGTCGCCGATCGGCAGCACCTCGCGCTCGAAGTCGAGCGTGCGCCACGAGAGCGTTCCGCCGGTGTAGTCGAAGTAGCGGTCGACGGGTCCGGTGTAGACGACGGGAATCCGTCCGACGACGGCCTTCTTGTTCACCGGCTGTGACTCGTCGAAGAAGTCGGTGCCCAGCCGCACCTCGATGTTCGGATGATCGGCCATCCGCTCGTGCCAGGCGGTGTAGCCGTCGACGGGAAGGCCCTCGAACGTGTCGTTGAAGTAGCGGTTGTCGTACGTGTAGCGCACCGGCAGCCGGCTGATCACCTCTGCGGGAAGCTCATCGGCCGGCGTCTGCCACTGCTTGGCGGTGTAGTCGCGGATGAACGCCTCGTAGAGCGGGCGGCCGATCAGCGAGATGCCCTTCTCCTCGAGGTTCGCGGCGCGCTGGGTGTCGAACTCCGAGGCCTGCTCCGCGACGAGCGCGCGAGCGTCGCCCGGGCCGTACGCCGCGCGGAAGAACTGGTTGATCGTGCCGAGGTTGATCGGAAGAGGGAAGACCTCGCCGCGATAGTTCGTGTAGACGCGGTGCACGTAGGGCGTGAAGCTCGTGAACCGGTTGGCGTACTCCCAGACGGGAACGTTCGAGGTGTGGAAGAGGTGGGCGCCGTAGCGGTGCACCTCGATGCCCGTCTCGGGTTCGGCCTCGCTGTATGCGTTGCCGCCGATGTGCGGGCGCCTGTCGATCACGAGAACCTTCAGCCCGAGATCGTCGGCCACGCGCTCGGCGATGGTGAGTCCGAAGAAGCCGGAGCCGACGACGACGAGATCTGGGTTCACTGACGCGTGTCCCTTCGCTTGTGGATTCGGCGCGCGGATCGCGGCCACGACCAGCCATCGAGTCTACGGGACGCCTTGGCTGCTTTTCTGGCCGCACGCCGAGCGGGCGCGGCGATCGTCGCCGTCTGCGACACGTCTCATGCGCGGGGCGACCAACACAGCTTCGGCGGTCTCGCCGGGTGATATCGTGACGCAGTGATTCGCCTGACGCCCCTCGTTCGCAGCGGGTGCCCGCGACCGATCATCGGTGATCCGCGAGCATGAGCTGGTGGGTCATCGTACCCGCGGTCCTTGCGGCCGCGGTCGTCGTTCTGTTGCCCGGGCTCGTCGTCGCCTATGCGGCCACGGCTCGGGGGATCACAGCGTGGGCGCTCGCCCCCTTGCTCTCGATGACCGTGTTCGGTGTGGTCGCGCTGGCTTTCGGCCTCGCCCACATTCCCTTCACCGGGGTGAGCGCGGCTGTGGGTGCCCTCGTCGTCGTCGTCGTGGCGGCGGGCGTGATGATCCTCGTGCTGCGGAGGCGACCGTCGCCTGCGCCGTACCGTGACCGCGTCTGGCCGAATCTGGCCGCGCTGGTTTCCGTCGCTGTCGCTCTGGTCGCGTTCGGCATCCGCTTCGGTTCCGCGCTCGTGCGCCCCGACGCCGTCTCGCAGACCTTCGACGACGTCTTCCATCTGAACGGCGTTCGCTACATCATCGCGACCCACGACGCGAACCCGCTGAGCTTCATCAACCTCAACGCCGCGTTCGGAGGCCCAGGGGGTTTCTACCCGAACCTCTGGCACGTGCTCGCCAGCCTCACCACCGTCTACTCCGGGGCGAGCATCCCCGTCGCGGTGAACGCCCTGAACATCGTGATCGGGGGCCTGATCTGGCCCCTGGGGTGCGTGCTACTCGTTAGTTCCCTACTCGGCTCTCTGCCCGTTGCGCTGC
>JBQCJQ010000625.1:0-2805 GCA_051952615.1 Humibacter sp. | reverse complement strand
GGTTACAGCCGGTTCACCATTCCACTCGATGACCCAGGCAGCCCGCAGAATCGCGGACTCGTCTTCGTCATCACGGGCGCGCAGTACCACCAGAACGCACCCGTCGAGGCCGGAATCATCCAGCTCCCCAGTTAGTGCGGCGGCAGCAGAGATGAGCGCCGGACCCGAGCATGATCGGGTCCGGCGCTCGCCCCGGGCACCGCTCCGCCGCTCCGTTACGAGTGCGTCAAGGCCTCGCAATCACGTCGAAACAGGGTGCGAATAGCTTGCCCCTATGGCTCCCGGATTCTCGTTCAAGGAATGTGTCGACTGTGGTGAGCGGCACATCGTGCTCGCGGATGGTCGAATGTCGGTCCATTTCAGTCACGACGGCGTCCGATGCTCGGGTTCTCGACGGCGACTGGACGACGATGGCTCCGATAAGGAACAAGCGCGTGCGGTGGAAAGACGACTCATGGCGATGCTCGATCTCGTCGAAGACATCAAGAAGATCAGAACGCGCTCACGTGATTGCCCGACTCGCCCGACGAGGGCCGGGGCTGACCGGTCGATGGTGCACGTGTTGACCCTTGGGCCGATCACCCCGCCGTTGCAGCGAGCGCCAGCGTCGCCAGCACGACCGTGATCGGTGCAACGAGGACACCGAGCAGCATGTAGCGGTGCCACCGCACCTGTACATCCAACACCGCGAGTCTTCGGTGCCAGAGCAGCGTCGCCAGAGACGCCCATGGCGTGATCAGCGACCCTGCGTTCACGCCGATCAGCAGCGCCGCGATCCTCACGGGCCTTCGGGCGACAGGCTCCAAGGCCAGATATGCCGGGAGGTTGTCGATCGCATTCGCTCCGACCATTCCGGTGATCGAGAGCCGTAGCAGCGCCAAGGGTCCGACTCCCGTTCCGGAGGCGCGCGCGAGCAGCGTTCCGAGGCCGTTCGCGTGAAGCACCTCGATGAAGAGGAACAGTCCTGATGCGAGCAGGATGAGCTGCCAGGGGAGCAGCCCGAGTCGCACGACCTGGCGGCGACGTGCCAGAAACGCCGCGACGAGCACCACCGCGCCGGCGCAAGCGGGCAGCCACACCGGTATGCCCGATACCAGGAGCGGCAGCAGTGCCACGATCACCGCGGCGCTGATCCAGAACAGCACGGGGTCGCCGACTGACTCCACCTCGCCCGGCTCGTAGTGCACCAGCAGGGATCGCCGTGCGACCACGAACACCACGACGACGGGAAGGATCACGGCGACAGCTGCCGGAGCCGCCATCAACGCCGCGAACTCTGCAGGTGACGGGTTCCCCATCGTGTGCTGCGCGAGCAGGTTCGTCAGGTTCGACACCGGAAGCAGCAGGGATCCGGCGTTCGCCACCCACACGGTCGTCAGCGCGAACGGGAGAGGGTTCAGCCCGGCATGCCGGGCGAGCACGATCACCACCGGGGTCAGCAAGACCGCCGTCGTGTCGAGAGACAGGAATACCGTGCTCACGATCGCGACGCCGACGACGAGAAGCCACAGCAACCATGCCCTGCCGGCACCCCAACGTGCGGTCAGCTGCGCGACTCGTGTGAAGACTCCCGCTTCTGCGGCGAGCTCTGTCACGACCGTGACACCGGCGACGAACAGCAGGATCGGCCACACCCGATCCCACAGCGCGACGACGTCTGCAGGGGAGATCAGACCGATGGCCGCCCCGATGAGGCCGAGCACGAGCAGCACGCCACCGATGATCGCCGTCCTCATGCGCCTCCCTGCCTCACGGGCGCCCATGGCGCGCCCCGCGGAGCGAACGCTACCCGATGGGAACCCCGGCAAATGGGGATTCAGTGGAATGCTGACCTGCATGGTGAGCAACGGTGCTTCACGGCCTACGATCAATGACGTCGCAAGGGCCGCCGGCGTCTCCATCGCCACCGTCTCGAAAGCCGTCAATCGACGCTATGGCGTCGCCCGCTCAACAGTCGATAAGGTGCTGCGCGCGGCCGAAGAACTCGGATATGAATCGAGCCTGATCCACAGCAGCATGAGAAGTCGCCGCACCGGCGTCATCGGAGTGCTGGTCACCGACTTCGAGCCCTTCAGCACGGAAATTCTGAAGGGTGTCGCTGCAGGATTGCGCAAGGAACACTACGAGCTTCTCGCCTATTGCGGTACACGTCTCGGTGACGGGGATGGCTGGGAGCAACGATCTCTCAACCGACTCTCCGGCACCCTTATCGACGGCGTCATCATGGTGACGCCGACCGTGGTGAATGTACGAACCGATGTGCCGATCGTGACCATCGACCCGCACATGGGACCCGGGGATCTGCCGACGGTGGAATCCGATAGCTTCGGCGGCGCACGGGATGCCGTGAGCTACCTGGTGGAGCTCGGCCATACCCGCATCGGCTACATCGCCGGACGACCCGATCTTCGCTCATCCCGCGCCCGCGAGGCCGGCTATCGTCACGCGCTCACGACTGCCGGCCTGCGTTTCGACCCGTCGCTCATCGGCGTCGGCAGGTACCTGATGAACCCGGCGCATGACGCCGCAGTGACGTTGTTGGCCAGGCCTGACCGTCCGACCGCGATCTTCGCCGCGAACGACGTGTCCGCTCTGGCGATTCTCGCCGCCGCGAGAGAACTCGGCCTTCGCGTGCCGGACGATCTTTCCGTGATCGGCTTCGACGACATCCCCGAAGCGTCGCAGGCGAATCCTCCCGTGACCACCGTGCGCCAACACATCCAGACTCTCGGAACCCAGGCCGCCGTCATGCTTGTCGCGTTGATGAATGGCAAGCAGGTCACCGGGACGCATTTGCGGTTGTCG
>JBQCJQ010000624.1:0-2568 GCA_051952615.1 Humibacter sp. | reverse complement strand
CACTCCGACCTGCTCGTCGCCGTCTTCGGAGCGGCTCGCCTGTCGCCGATGTTCCTGGGACCCGTTGCCGGCGCGCTCGCCGACCGGCACAACCGGGTTCGGCTGCTGCTGATCGCGTGCGGATGGGCCACCGTCGCCGTCTCCGTGGTGGGAGCACTTGCGAGCGCGGGCATCCTTTCGTACTGGATGCTCGTGGTCGGCGGATTCGCCATCGGCCTGGCGCAGTCTCCCTCCCAGCCGGCGCGCGCGTCACTGGTGCTCGACCTCGTCGGCGCCGAGAACCTGTCGAACGCGAACGCCCTGAACGCACTCGCGATGAACTCGACGCAGGTCATCGGTCCGGCGATCGGCGGTGTGCTGATCGCCGCGATCGGTGCACCGGCCGCGCTCTGGGTCTCCGCGGGCTGGTACCTCATCTCGTTCGCCTTGATGATCCCGCTGCGCGGCGTGCCCAACCCGCCCTACGAGGGGCAGCCGGTGCTCCGCATGGTCGTCAGCGGCATGCGGATCATCGGCCGCGACCGCTTGAAGATGGCTGTGCTGCTCATCACGTTCGCGGCCAACACCCTGCTGTGGCCCATTTACCAGTCGTTCATGCCGGTGTTCGCGCAGGACTCGTTCCATCTGAACGCCGCGGGCCTCGGCGCCCTGCTCACCGTGTGCGGCCTCGGCGGTCTGATCGGATCGTTGATCATCGCCGCGCTCGGCGACTTCCGCTTCAAGGGCGCGCTCTTCGTGTTCGGCACCGCCGCCTGGGCGCTGTTCTGGATACTCTTCGCGTCGATCGCGAACGTTCCCGTCGCCTTCGTGATGCTGGGACTCGTCGGGCTCGTCAGCGCCGCCTTCAACGTGCTGCAGACCACCCTGCTGCTCCTGACGACGGGACCGGAGCTGCACGGCAGGGTCCTCGGGCTGCAGGAGCTGGTGATCGGCATCCAGCCCGTCTCCACGCTCGTGCTGGGTGCGATCGCGTCCCTCATCGGCGTCGCGCTGACCGCGAGCGCAGCAGGCGCGCTGCTGATCGCCTTCGTCGCCATCCTCGCGTGGCGGGTGCCGCAGCTGATCAGATTCAGCGGAGTACAAGACCTGGGAGGCAGCACATGACGTCATCACGGCTCGAGGCATTCAGCGACGGCGTTCTGGCCATCATCATCACGGTCATGGTGCTCGGACTCGCCGTGCCGGAGGGCAAGACCTTCGCCGACCTGGTGCACACCAGCGGGCTCGGGTTGCTGACCTACGTGCTGAGCTTCATCTACATCGGCATCTACTGGAACAACCACCACCACATGTTCCAGCTGCGGCCGTACGTCGACGGCGGGCTCCTCTGGGCGAACCTGCATCTGCTCTTCTGGCTCTCCCTCTACCCGTTCACCACCGCGTGGATGACCCAGACGAACGTCGCCACGATTCCGACAGTGGTCTACGGCGTGAACCTGATCGCCGCGGCGATCGCCTACACCGTGCTGCAGCGCACCATCATGCGGCGCCCGGGCGGAGAGCGTCTCAGGGAAGCCCTCGGCCGGGATATCAAGGGTTGGCTCTCCATCGTGCTGTACGTGCTGGGCGTCGCACTCGCGTTCATCGATCCGTGGATCGGCCTGATTCCGTTTGTCGCCGTCGCCGTGATCTGGCTCGTGCCCGATCGACGCATCGAGCGCTACATGCGTGCGCACCAGGACGCGACCCCGGACGACGCCAACCCGGACGGCGCGGCCCCGGGCGAGGACAGCGCGGAGTGATCGCCATGCCCGGGCATCCCGTCGGTCCCGGGCATCGTTCCCACCCGACGCCACGGCGGTCGGATACTGTTGCCTCGTCGCATCATCATCTGGAGGACAAGTGCCGTACGTCGTCGACTTCGTGAACGTCTCCACCGTCGGACTCGAATCGTCCCCGGTCGCGGATGCCCTTGCAGGGCTGCGCGCGAACGAGGCGCGCTACTTCAAGAACAAGTACGACCACGTCTTCACCGTCGTCCCGGCCGAGGAGGATCGGGAGAGCCTCGACTGGCTGACCGGCATCCTGTCCGAGGAGCGCGGCATCACGATCGCCTCCCGGCCGCTCGAGGTGACGGGATTCGAGGTCGAGGGCATCCGCATGGCGTTCGTCTTCTACGAGTCGGGGCTCGCGATCAACGCGATGTACACCCTGGAGGACGCAGGCAAGCGAGCAGTCGGCTTCAAGCTCTCCGAGGGCATGGAGGTGCCGGAGGAACTCGCCGGCTTCAAGTTCGCCCGCCAGAAGTCGAAGCTGGCCGGGGTCATCCGCGGGTCGTACTTCGTGATCAAGGGCGAGCACTGACCGACGGCCGGCGGAACGGTTCGATCGCGAGCAGCACGAGCGCGGCTGCGATCGGTCCGTAGACGAAGGCGTCCGCGACCGTCAGTGGTTCTCCTAGCAGCAGTGCGGAGACGGCGATCAGGAGCACCGGCTCGAGGTAGGTGAGCAGGCCGAACAGGCCGAAGGGCAGCACGCTGCTCGCGTGCAGGTAGAGGCTCAGCGCTGCCCCGCTCACGATGCCGAGCAGTGCGACGCCCACGATGAGCAGGGGTGAGGCGACCAGGG
>JBQCJQ010000623.1:0-3775 GCA_051952615.1 Humibacter sp. | reverse complement strand
GCCGCGCTGAGGGCGCGGCTCTCGCACGTGTGGTCCGAGGCTCGAACGATGTTTCCGAACGTCGAGTGGGACGTCGACCCTGCCGTTCACCGACGGGTCTTCATTGCTGTCCTTTCTCGCGACGGTGTTGTGTCAACATCTTTCGCCGCGGAACTTTACGAAGCGATGCCGCGACAGTGCATGCTGAACCGTGGCGCGGGCGAGTTCGTCGACGCAGCCCGCGGGTGCGGCGTGAAGCTCGCGCTCATCTCCAACACCGGTCTTGACGTGCGGACCGCCCTGCACGAGTGGGGGATCGCTTCGCTGTTCGACACGGTCACGCTCTCGTTCGAAGTCGGGCTCGTGAAACCTGACCCGAGGATCTTCCTGCACACGGCGAAGGCTTTGAGCGTGGCTCCTGAACAGTGCGTCATGATCGGCGATTCGCCCGTAGAAGACGGCGGCGCGTCAGCAGCGGTATGCAGTGCGTGATCTCCGACGCACCGAACATGTGGCGCGCATTCGATCTGGTGAAGAGTTCGCTGAGGCGAGCGAGCTAGCTTGGCTTAACGTCTAGCGTTATTGACGCGGCGCGTTATATGATGCTTGCGTGATCAGATCGTTCGGATCCAAGGACACCGAACGATTATGGCGTCGTGAACGTGTGCCATCGATCGATCCTCGTATCCTTCCGGCTGCACTGCGCAAACTGCGCCAAGTGGGCTCAGCTGACCGACTTGAGGATCTGCGAGTCCCACCCGGGAACCGGCTCGAAGTGTTGAGGGGCGACCGGGCTGGCCAATACAGCATCCGAATCAATGACCAATGGCGTATCTGCTTCGTGTGGACCGACGCCGGACCGGAGGAGGTCGAGATCGTTGACTATCACTGAGAAGCTTCCACCGGTTCATCCGGGCGAGGTCTTGATGGAGGACTTCATCGAGGGATTCGGGATCACGCAGAACAAGCTCGCCGTGTCGATCGGTGTCCCGCCGCGCCGCATCAACGAGATCGTGCACGGAAAGCGCGCGATCACCGCCGACACCGCGTTGCGGCTGGCGAAGTTCTTTGGCACGACGGCCCAGTTCTGGCTCAATCTCCAGACTCGATACGACCTCGACCTGGCGGAGGACCGCGTGTCCGCGCAGATTGCCGCCATCACCCCGCTTCGCGCGGCATGACAAGCGGCGGCTCCGCGGGTCGCATGCTTCGCTGGCGGGCCGGCTGATTCCGCCGTCGACGTAACGTTGCTGCGGTCTCTCCCATCGGGACAGATGGGCGCGCGCTCTGCTCGTCGCTAAGTCCTACTGCGGTCCGTGCACAGTGGCTGGCCTTGGCGTGCCGTCCACAATCGGGGGAATCATCGTCTTCGCATTGAATTCTCGGGTCAGACTTGCACGCATGAATCCGGCACGACGTTCGCGCATCCGATGGTGATCTCGCTGAGAACCTTCGTCCACATGCGCTGATCGCTTCAGATCCATCTGCCCTCCCATGGGCTCGAAGTCAGGCGTCATATAATCACCTATATAGGAGGAGTTACGCATGGCCGTCACGAGCGTCGACCTGGACCCGCAGCTGATCGAGCGCGCCAGGGCCCTCACCGGGGAGAAGTCGAACCGTGCCGTCCTCGATCTCGCATTGCGCCGTCTGATCGCGTCGAAGCAGAAGGGCGCGATGATCGACGGCATCGCAGCACTCGTCGACCTCGAGGCGGAGCTCGGCGCACCGGCGGTTTCGGCCGACCTGACGCGAAACCCGTGACCGACTACCTGGTCGACAACTCCGTGTGGGCCAGGCTCGCGTCAGGTGACGGCGGCGTCATCGCGCGGCTGCGTGGCATCGAACGGGCTCCCTCAGATCTCATCGTGACGTGTCCTCCGCAGGTACTTGAGTTCTGCCACAGTGCACGCACACCCGGCGAGCATGCGCTGTATCGGAAGCAGATCTCGCTCGGCTTCCCGCTGGAACACGCACCCGACGAATCTCTCGTGCTCGACATCCAGAGCTCGCTGTGGAGCAAGGGTTTTGTCCGTGCCGCTGGCTCGCTCGACATTCTCATCGCCGGGTATGCGATCGCAAACGACGCGACAGTGCTGACTGCCGACCACGACTTCGATCACATCGCGGCGGTTACCGCCCTTCAGCACGAGTACGTCGCTCCTTCGCCATGAGTGAAACGCTCTGCTCGGATGCACATCGACGCCTCGCACCATGTCGGCAGTGCATGCCATGATCGCTTCATGCCCGAATCTCCCGAGGTGCAGGCGCTGGTCGAATTCGTCGGCGAGCGGGTCGTCGGCGATGGCATCAGTGGCTTCGAGATACTTGACTACCCGGAGTACAAGACGCGGGCCATCCCGCCTTCGACGATCGTTGGGCAGCCCGTCACCGCGGTGCGCAGATTCGGCAAGTACGTCGAGCTCGAGGTGGGCGACCGGCATCTGGTGATCAGCTTCGGTCGCGGTGGCTGGTTCGTGTGGCGGGATGACGACGATGCGGGCCAGGCGGCGGGCGATGACCAGGTCCCCGATGACGGCGCAGCGGTCGAGGTGCCGGCGGTCGCGCGGCTGAGCTTCGCAGACGGCAAGGGATTCGACGTGATCAATGCCGGCGGGTACCGCAGCGGGGGCATCTGGATCGTGGATGCCCCGACGGAGGTCCCCGGCATCGCCAAGCTCGGCCCCGACCCGTCCGGCCCGTCGTTCTCGCGCGAATCCTTCGACCGTCCGATCGTCGGCCGCCGCAAACAGCTGAAGGCGATCCTGCAGGAGCAGACATCCTTCGCCGGCATCGGCAACGCGTACTCAGACGAGATCCTCTTCGTCGCGCGCCTTTCGCCGGTCATCCACGCGTCCGAACTGTCGACCGACGATCTGGATCGCCTCTACGACGCGATCCGAACGGTGCTTCGCGACGCGATCGACGCCCGAAGAGGCATCCCCTTGCACGAACTCAAACAGGCGAAGGTCGACGCCATGATGGTGCACGGTCGCGGTGGCGAGCCCTGCCCGGGGGGAGGTACCGTGCGTGACTTCATGTTCGGCGGAACATCCGCCCAGTACTGCCCGGAGTGCCAGACCGACGGTGCGATCCTGTGAAGCAGTGGGATCGGGCGGCCAACATGCGTCGGGTGGCCCTGTCTGAAGAGGCGATCTACGGGCTCATCCTGGTGACGGGCATGATCGTCGTGAGCAACTCGCTGACCGGATCATCCCTCAACGCCCTGATCACGGTGGTGGTCACGGTCGTCGTGTTCTTCGCCGCGCACGTGTACGCGGGAACCATCGCGCACCTCAGCACGACCCACGGCCACGGTGACCTCCGCATCAGCATCCTCGCCGCGATCCAGCACTCGCTCGGCATGCTCCTCGCGTCGGTCATCCCGATCGTGATTCTGCTGCTCGGCGTCAGTCACGTCCTCAACGACCAGGTCGCGATCTGGGCAGCACTCATCGTCGACACGATACTGCTGGGCATTCTCGGATGGTTCGCCGTCTCCAGGTGGTCGCCGAGCTTCTGGGTGCGCCTCGCGAGCGCGCTGATCACCGCAGCGTTCGGCGGCGTGCTCTCCTTGCTGAAGGCCGTCATCCACCACTGAGGCCGCGCTTCGGTAGCGCATGCGCGGCTGCCACGCTGGCGCTGCCGTGCTGCGTTTCGGTGCCTGCGTTTCCGTGCTGGCGCTGTCGCGCCCACGCTGCCACGCTTGACGGATGCCCGACGCACTGTTCGACGACCCCCGTTTCGCGCGGCTGTACGACCCGCTCGATCCGGACCGCAGCGACCTGGATGCCTA
>JBQCJQ010000622.1:0-2172 GCA_051952615.1 Humibacter sp. | reverse complement strand
GAGAATCCGACATCCGGCTGCTCTGACCGCAGAGCGTGCAGCACCCGCTGGCCATCGCCCTTCGGCAGGGTGAATGAGATGTCGGTGAGCCCGGTGGCCGCCGCCGACACGTTCTGCACGATCATGTCGATGTTGGCGTTGGTCTTCGCCACGATCTTGAAGATCTGAGCGGCCTTGCCCGGCACGTCGGGCACGCCGACGATCGTGATCTTCGCCTCGCTCAGATCGGTCGCCACTCCCGCGATGATGGGCTCTTCCACTGTCTTGCCTCTCTCCCGAAGCTTCTCCTGCAGCGCTGCGAGCTGCTGTGCGTACTCATCCGAGCTCTCGTTGAGCACGATCGTGCCCTCGTTGTTGTTGAACGACGACCGCACGTGCAGCGTGACGCCGTGACGGCGCGCATACTCGACCGCGCGGATGTGCAGCACCTTCGCCCCCGCCGCTGCGAGTTCGAGCATCTCTTCGCTCGTGATGTAGTCGATCTTGCGTGCCATCGGCACGATGCGGGGGTCCGAGGTGAAGACACCGTCGACATCCGTGTAGATCTCGCAGACGGATGCCTGCAACGCCGCCGCGAGCGCCACCGCCGTGGTGTCCGACCCGCCTCGGCCGAGCGTGGTGATGTCGCGCGACTCGCGGCTGAACCCCTGGAACCCCGCCACGATCACGATGGCGCCCTCGTCGAGCGCCTCGCGGATGCGTCCGGGAGTGACATCCACGATGCGTGCGGAGCCATGCTGGGCATCCGTGATCATTCCGGCCTGGCTGCCGGTGAACGAGCGCGCGTCGTGCCCGAGCGACTTGATGGCCATCGCGAGGAGCGCCATCGAGATGCGCTCGCCCGCGGTGAGCAGCATGTCGAGCTCCCGCGGCTCGGGGATCGGCGTGACCTCGTGGGCGAGATCGATCAGCTCGTCTGTCGTGTCGCCCATCGCGCTCACCGCGACCACCACCTCGTTGCCGGCCTTGCGCGTCTCGACGATGCGCTTGGCGACGCGCTTGATGCTCTCGGGGTCGGCGACGGATGAACCGCCGAACTTCTGCACGATCAACGCCACGTGTGCACTCCTGAGGTGGTGGGATGCCGGCGCATCGGGCGAATGCCCGCGGTTCACGCCCGGTATCCCAATCCTAAGGTGTGCCGTAGAACCCGCTGGTCGAGTTACGGCATGACCTCGACCGCGCAGCGGATGCCCGGTGCGGCGGCCATCCGGCGGTCCTTCGTCACGAGGACCGCGCCGGCCAGTTCGGCGACGGCCACGTAGCTGGCGTCGGTCGAGGTCAGGTTGTCGCGCAGCTCCCACACGCGCTCGGCGATCATCTCCCACGGCCAGTACATGACCGGAAAGCTCCTCAGCAACCAGACGAGTTCTCTTTCCTGCTCGGCCGGAAGGGATCGCGCCGTCCACAGCTTGCGAATGACGTTCGACACCTCGTACGGCAGCACGCTCGGCGCGATGAGCTCAGCGCTCGACAACGCGCTCAATGCCCCATCTCCGGTGATGAGCTGCTCTACGACGACCGACGCGTCGGGGACCACCGTGCGGATCATGTCTCGCCGTATTCCGCCGGCTCGTCGCGGCGTTCAAGTACCGCTGCGAGGTGATCGATGCGTTCCTCCCGTGCCTCATGGATCAGATCGACGAGCTCCTGGCTCGACCATCCCGCTCTCGGGCGCTTGGCCGCGTGTTCACGGACTTCCGCCATCCATTCGTCCACGGTCGGCTTGTCGGCGAGGTCGCGCAGTGCGCCCACGAGGTACTCCTGCATGGACTGTCCCCGGCGCTTGGCGCGCGCGGCCAGGGTGTCTCGCACCGCATCGGGAACCGACCGGATGGTGATCGTCACGGGCATGCCTCCAATCTACGCTCAGTGCATGCATTCTGCATGCACTCGTTTCGATGGCTTCAGTCTTCCCCGTTCTCGCACCCGACGATGGCCTCACCTCGGCCTCCGTGGACTGCTCATCAGACACTCCGTCTGTGGACGGAGGGACTCAGGCGGCCCCGGGCACGGCCGGCTCGGCGGCATCCACCGCCCGCCACGACCGCAGGCTGGGGATCGCCGCCGCGATCACGCCCGCACCGATCACACACAGGATTCCGCCGGAGACCGCGCTGATCGCGCCCGAGGTGGCGGACGCAACGAGCCCCGCCCGCAGGTCGCCAAGGC
>JBQCJQ010000621.1:0-2558 GCA_051952615.1 Humibacter sp. | reverse complement strand
CGCGATCGCGGAGGCGCTGCTCGCGGAGGGGGCGTGAGAGAGGGCCCGCGCTGACGCGCGAGCCCCCTCTGCGGAAGGCTGCCTATGACGAGGTCAGCCGACCACCTTGCCGCTCCAGGAGCCGACGGCCTCGACGTAGCCCGCGGCATCCGTCGCCACGACCGAGACCGTGTGCGAGCCCTTGCCGAGGCTGATCGGGCCGGTGACCGCAGCCGGGGCACCGCCGTCCACACTGGCGAAGAGCCGGGCCGAGGTGTCTCCGGTCGCCGACACCGTCAGTGCCAGCGAACCTCCCTTGTAGAAGCCGGCGCCGTTCACGGATGCCCCCGGCGTGGTGAACGAGACCCCGACGGTCGGGGTTCCCGCCGGCGGGTAGTCGACGAGGAATGCCGTCGACCCGGTGGGCGACGTCGCCGAGACCGTGTTGCCTGCGTTGTTCACCTCGTGGGTGATGCCGCCGCCTCCGTTGAGGAACTGCGTGACGACGTGGTGGAACGCGACGTTCGGATTCACCGGTGACTGGATCGCGGATTCGGCGAACACGTTCTGATTCGTTCCTCCCGCTTCGCGGGTGGGGTCGAAGAACGAGTAGATGCCGAGCCCGTACGCGTGATGGCTGGTGACGTCGTTCGCCACCTGATAAGACGCGTAGCCGTCACGAGCGCCATCCATCCACGCCGACTGCGTCGGCGGGTCGTACGGCAGCTCGCTTTGGTAGAAGACCGTCGTGCCGTCGTTGCCGTTCCACACCGTCTGCGCCTGCTGGTAGTGCTCGACAAAGAGGCCGTTCGCCTCCACGTGGTCACCGTTGACGACCAAGCCGTGTTGCGCGGTGTTCTGCGTCCAGCCGACACCGGTGCCGTGGTCGGCCCGCCACGACCAGATGTCGTCGAGCAGCACGTTGCTGCTGTTCACGACGATCGCGGTGTCCACGCTGCCCGGCTGTGCTCCGCCGATGCGCACGAACACATCGCTCAGGGTCGTGGGATCGGTCGGGTCGCTGACCCGGGCATCCGTCGGACCCACCTGCACGAGCACGTTGCTTGTGACGGCGCCCGCGTCGATCGTGAGCCCGGCGATCTTCACGCCCTTGACGTCGCCGACCTCGATGGCGGCGTTGCCGTTCGTCGGACGCAGCGTGGCCTCGCCCTGACCCAGGATCACGGTGTCGGCCCGCTTCACCTGCAGAGCGCGGTCGAGATTGTAGATGCCGGGCGCGACGATGAGGTTCTTGCCGGATGCCAGCTTCGCGTTGATCGTGGCGGCAGAGTCACCGGGATGGGCGATGTAGAACGAGCTCATCGGCAAGGATGCCCCTGCCGACGCATCCGTCGACCAGTCGACCCCCGATGCGCCCTGCTTCGCGTTCGGCACGAACACCTTGTACTGTCCGCCGTCGACGTAGAGGAACGGAGCCTGACGGCTCTCCGGCGTCGTGGTCAGCGTGGTGTACGGCGGGCTCGGATACCCGGCGTCGCTCGGGGCGCCGGTCACGCCGGAGAACACCTGGTTCCAGACGCCGTTCGACCACGACCCGATCGAGCTGTTCTCGGTGTACCACTGCTGCTGCGATCCGCTGGTGACGAGTCCGTCGACGGTCGAGTCGGAGAGGAATCCGCCGCTCGCGTAGGCGCCGAATCGGCCCATCAGGGTGAGGTTGCCCGCGATATCGACCCGGCGTAGCGGCGCGGCCTGCGAGACCGACCAGCGCATGGTGTTCGGATCGGCGATGCCCTCGGGGAACTGGCGCGAGGCATCCTCGCCCACCGGCTCCTGAATGGGGTTGATCTTCACGTTGCTCAAGGACCGCCAGAAGTTGTCGAGCGAGCCGGGGCTCGGCGAGTTCCAGGGCGCGGTGGCGCTGGACTGCACCGCATCCACGTGGAGCGCGCCGTTGATCGTCACGTCGGTCGGCGAGGCGCCGAGGCCGGCGACCGACTCGTAGAAGCCGACGTTCGCGTTCACGATGTCGGTGGCGGCATTCGGGCCGGAGTTCGCCGTGTTCGTGCCGCACCCGTAGGTTCCGGGCAGGAAGTACACCTGGTGCCGGTTCGATGAGAACTCGTCTTCGTTCGAGACGGCGGCGAGCTTCGCGTTGATCTGCGCGGTGGTCATGCTGGGGTCGATGATGACGACATCGGGGCCGAAGTCCGGCGCCGTCGGGGCGGTGTACGAAGCGTCGGGCTGGCATCCTGCCGTCGAGCCGGATGGGGTGTCGGCGGATGCCGGTGCCGCCGTCAGCACTCCGAGGGCTCCGACCGCGAGGGCCGACGATGCGAGCAGGGTCACCCCCTTCGCGAGACGACCGACCGATGGTGTGCGGCTCATGCAGTTCTCCTTTGAACGGGCGCCGTCGCGGTTCGCTCCACGGCGACGCTGCCGGATGCGGGGTACTGGGTCAGTGGGATGACGTCACTTACTGACCTGTCAGTAAGAGTGCCACGCCCCGGTCCCGTCGCGCTAGGGCGAGTTCAGCGTCGCGGCGCGCCACCATCGCGAACCGGCGCCCCAGAAGCGTGGGCGCCGGGTCGGCCCCCCCCCATTGGGGCGATTAATCG
>JBQCJQ010000620.1:0-6873 GCA_051952615.1 Humibacter sp. | reverse complement strand
ACCAGAGGGTTCGTCTCGGGTGTCGGCGCTTGCGGGGTACTGGAGGGCGACGGCGCGGGCGCAGGCGTGGAGGTCGATGCGCCGGAAGCAGCGGCGGCCGGAGCTGCCGGGCTCGTGGCGGGAGGCTTGTACCCGACGGCGTCGGAGAAGGTCAGCCCCGTGATCGTGACGCCGTGGGCTGCTGCGATGGCGTTGAGTTCCTTGACGAAAGCCGAGGACTCCGTGTCGGGGGGCACAGAGGCTTTCAGCGCCGACAGCTGAGCCTGGAGCTGCGGCAGCTTCTCATGGTCGGCCTTCAGTGCGGCCAGCACAGCCTGGTAGCGCGCGTTGGTCGCGTCCACCGTGAGACGCTGCGCGGTGGAGACGGCCGCCGAGGTGAGCTGGGGCTGCACACCGACGATCCAGCCGAGCACGACGATCACCACCATGCCGAGCACCGCGCCGATGACCCAGAGCCGTGTGCCGCTCATCACTTCTTCTCCTCGGTGCCGAAGCGCTTCGTATAAGCGTCCTGATTGATGTGCATCACGATGTTGACGGTGTACGTCTTCGACTGCTGATCCAGCGTCACCGAACCGGGCACCGCATCGACGAACCCCGGCAGCTTTGCCAGGGAATCCAGCCAGGAGGGCACCTGCGGGAGCGTCGGGCTGTCCGCGGTGAAGCTCAGGGTCGCGATGCGCGCCCCCTGCAGCGGCGCGGTGGATTGCGCGTATGCGGCGAGCGGTGATGCGGAATCGACGGTGATCACCTTGAGCGACACCTCGGGGGGCAGCGTCTGCTGGACCTTGACAAGGTAGTCGCGCCAGTCGATCTCGGTCGAAGCGCCGACCTGCTGCGCGGCCTGGACGACCTTCACCTGATCCTGGACCTTCCTGACCTCCATGTACTTCTGCTGCTGAGTGAGGAGGTCGGTCGTCCGGTTCTGGGCGGCGACGAGATCCTGGTTCGCCGACGCCGCGAGCAGGCTGGACCCGCCGATCGCGCCGAGCGTGAGCACGAGCACCCCGATCACGCCCAGGCCGAGGGCCCGGCGCGTCGAGCGGCTCTGACGAGCGGCGAGGACCTCCGGCGGGAGTAGGTCGACCCTGGGCTCGGCTCCGATGACCAGTTCGTCCCTTTTCTGCGACGTCATGCTGCGCTCCCCACTGCGAGCCCGAGCGCAACGCCCAGACCGCCTCTGCGTTGGCGGAGATCCTCCACGTTGAGCTTGCGAGAGAGTGCGAATCCAGCCAGAGGGTCGCCCATCGTGACCGGCAGCCGGGTCATCTCGGAGAGTGCGTCGGGCAGCCCGATCAGCTGCGCCCCTCCTCCGGTCAGGATGATGCGGTCCACGGTCTCCGGCTGTCGCGTGTTCACGTAGTAGTTGATCGTGTTCCGCAGGCTCGTCAGCATTTCACTCGTGACCCGATAGATCACCTCGACCGCGCGCTGCTCTTCCGGGCTGGCCACGCTCGAGGCGAGACCGAGGCCGATCTTCACGCGCTCGGCCGACGCCTCGTCGAGTTCCAGCTCCGCCCGCAGCGCGCGAGTCAGATCGGCACCCCCCGTCGGAATGATCCGCACGAACTGCGGGACACCGTCGCGAGCGATGAGCACACAGGTGGTGTCCGCGCCGATGGCGATCAAGGCCACCGTGCCCGAGACGTTCTGCCGGGACAGCAGCACGCGGCTCAACGCGAACGGGATGAGGTCCACGTCGATGGTGGACAGGCCGGCCAGCTTCGTCGCCTTGACGTTCGCCAGCACGGCTTCCTTGATGGCGGCGACCAGCAGGCCGTTGACGACCGGTCCGCTCTCCGATACGGCCTCCGAGACGGGATAGAAGTCCAGGATCGCCTCGCTCGCCGGAACGGGCAGCATGTCCTGAACAGTGAAGGGGAGGGACTCGCGGATCCGCCGGATCGACATCTTCGGCACCGTCAGATCCCTCGCGAGCACGCGCTGGTTCCCCATACCGAGAACGACGTCCTTGCTCGTGAAACCGGCCTGGCGCCACAACCGCTTGAGCGTGGCGGCCACGGTGTTCGGTTCGAGGACCTCCCCACGACTGGACGCTCCCTCCGGCAGCGGGGCCTCGATGTACCTGAGGAGCGTCGGCCGGGGTTTCGAGGCGTCCTGGAGCTCGACCGCCCGCACGGACGTGCTGCCGATGTCCACCCCGACCACTGTGCGTGCCATGCGATTTCCTCCCTCAGCCCTGGACGACCAGGGCCAGATATGACTGCCAGAGCACCGAGCCGAAGAACACGCCGGTCCACGCGCCCGCGAACATCCACGGCCCGAACGCGATGCCGCGGCTTCCGCCCGGCCGGACCGCGCGCACGACAACGCCGAAGAGTCCGCCGAGGACGAAGGCGGCGAACGCGCCGACGAGCAGGGGGCCGAGCCCCAGATAGCCGAGGAACAGCCCGACCACGCCGGCCAGCTTGACGTCCCCGAAGCCCATCCCTCTCGGCGATGCCAGGGCGATGATCAGGTAGAGCGCGAACAGTCCCGCCGATCCGATGACCGCCGTGGCGATGGCCGACCAGTCCCCCGAAAGCAGCGCAGCTGCCGTCAGCAGCACGAGGCCGACCAGATAGGACGGATACACGATCGCGTTCGGCAGTGTGTGCGTGTCCAGATCGATCAGGGCGAGAGCGACGCTCACGCCGGCGAAGTAGAGGAATGCGGTGAGCTGAAGCATCGCCGCGATAGTCGTCGCCGCATCCGCGGCCCCCAGGACGGCGGGCGCGAACTTCACGGCCACGACGATGAAGAGCACGCCGGTGGCGGCCTCGACGAACGGATAGCGCCATGAGATCGGCTGGGAGCAGTCACGGCAACGGCCGCGCAGCAGGAGCCAGCTCATGACGGGAACGTTGTCCCACGCGCGAATCCGGGCGCCGCATCCGGGGCAGGCGCTCCGCGGACGGACAATGCTCAGCCCGGCAGGCACCCGGTAAGCGACCACGTTGAGGAACGAGCCGATCAGCAGTCCGAAGACGCCGACCGCGGCGAGGGCGGCCGCCGCCCAGAGACCGAGCAGGGCAGCGGCGCTCATCGCGACGCTCCGTTCTGCGCGAACGCCGTCTTGACTTCCACCATCACGCTCACGCCATAACTCGTCGATACCGGAGACAGGAACTTCGGCGGCGCGACGTAGCGGAAGCGAGGGTCGTAGACGTAGTTCTTGGTATATCCATTCGTCCCGTTACGGACGATTCCGCGGAACTTCTGGGCGATCGCGCCCATGACGGTGAGCGTTCCGCGGCTCCCGCCGACGTTGTAGTTCTGCACCTGGAAGGTATGGGCGACGGAGAGGATCGCTGCGTCGATGGTGCGGCCGCTGTCGGTCAGCAGTTTGACGTTGGACGAGTTCATGGGGTTGTAGACGAAGACGGCGTTGTTGCCGACCAGCCCCAGAATGTCCGCGTTGGGGTCGTTGTACTTCACGTCGCCTGTCACGTACACGTAATTGTCCGCGTACACCGTCTCCGCGCCCTTGAGCGTGCCCTTGATGAAGACGTCGCCATTGCGGGGCTGGTAGGAGTTGCTGCTGGGAGCGACCTCGTTCGACATCGGGTAGCCCATCCCGTTGCCGTTCGCCTGGTTGCTCGCGCCCTTGCAGACCACGTTGCCGCCGGATACCGAGCATGCCGTGAGCACCGAGGGGAAGGCGTTCGCGGCCCAGTAGTTCGGGTCCGTGGTTGTGGTCGGAACGTTCTGCACGAAGATGAGGTTCTGGGCGGGAACAGGGATGGTCGCGCCACTCGCGGAGCCGAGCTGGCCGGTCGCCGTCCCCACGGTGCCGCACGCCGGCGGCGTCGAGCCGCTGGACGGCGGCGAACCGGCGACATTCGTCTTCTTGGTCCACGGCGATCGGATTGTCATGGTCCCGTCACTGTTGTAGACGATGGTGGTCGGGCCCGTGTAGAGGCAGCCCGGTCGTGGGACGTCAACAGGCAGGTCCGAACGCACTTCGTTCTTCATCGCCGCGTTCGTGGGAGGCATCCCGACCACCGGCGAGTACGTCGGCGCGTTCGGATCGTCGAAGACCTGGCCGGTGCACGAGTTTCCGCTGGAGTCCTTGGCGACATAGCGCTTGCCCGACGTCGGGTTGTAGGCGGTGGTCACGGACTGGGTGAATTCGGCACTGCAGATCCGGATCGCGTCGTTGGAGTGGACGGGGCCGTTGACGACGTCGCCGCTGTCGAACGCAATCTCGGAACAGCCGGAACCTCGACCGGCCCAGTAGTACTTCACGCAGCTCGTGGGAGCACCGCTCAGCGCGGGATCCTGGATCTCGTAATCGGTGAAGTACAAGAAGTCGATGAAGCCCTGCTGCTTGAGGTTCACGACGATGCTGCGGATCGAGGAACCCACCTTACCCGTGGACCTCACCCGCAGCACACCGGTGGACGCATACTTCGAGTTGTCCACCTCGTAGCGGAACGAGGCGCCGGAGCTGCCGGGGACGGGCGCCCAGCTCTCGCCTTCACCCACGCCGAACGCCGGATTCTGCTTGACGCCCGTCGGCAACGTGACGCTGCTCGTCGCGCTGAAGGTCGACGCAGGGTTGCCGTACTGCTGATATGTGTTGTCGTTGGCCAGGCGGCTCTCGTACTCCTCGATGCCGGCGAATGCCGCGGCCATCGCGTCATTCCAGTCCTGATCGGTGCGAGCCTTCTGCAGCCCGGACGCGGAGTAGGCGAGAGCGGTCGCGACGAGCACCATCAGGATGGCGCCGATACCGATCACCATGACGAGCGCAACACCGCGCTGGTCGTCGTGCATCCGCCGCCAGCGGCCAGGTCCCGTCCTCCTCGCTTGCGTCATGATCAGCTCAGCGTCCTGGCGAGACCGAGGTTGGGGATGCCGACGGTATTCTGCACCGTCACCTGCTGCGATGCATCCGTGGCGCTCGACCGCACAGTCAAGGAAATCTGCACCGCGGCGATCGAGCGCAGAGCAGTGGCATCTGTGATCCCGTTCGGCCCGGTGGGAATCGGGATGACCGTGTTGTTCGTCTGTAAGAACGTGAAGAGCTGCGTGCCACCCGCTGCGACGTTGGGGACGACATACGAGGCGATCGTCCTGGTCGACGTGGGCGGCGTCGTCGCTGAAGGGAACAGCCAGTATCCTGCCGCATTCTGCGTGGCCGCCCAGCGCTTCTCGATGAGATTCCCATTGACGACCGACAACTCGATCATGACAGGCAGCTCGGACGAGCCGTTGAGGTTGATGTACGCGTAGAGCCGGATCGTGTCCGACTTCGCGACCTCGAATGCGGGGTTGTTGAGCGACTGCCCCTGGACCGGGTTGTCCGTCCCCGCGCGGATGTCACGGGTGATCTCGTTGATGGCGTTGGACGCCTGTCCGGTGTTCGCGTGCACATCTCGGCCGACGGACATCGCGTGGAGTGAACTCGTGTAGAGCGACGCGACCATTGTGGCGAAGAGTCCGAGCAACCCGACGGCGACGATGAGCTCTGCCAGGCTGATGCCGCTCTGGTCACGGTGCAAGCGCAGCAGGCGACGTCGCAGCACGGCGATCATGACGCCGTCCTGGGATCGAGCGTGACGACGTTCGAGCTGTCCTTGATCAGGGTGGTGCCTACAACAGCCGTCATCCCACTGTTGCCGACCTGGTTGGTCGTCGCCGTCGTCGAGGTGCCCTGGTAGAGCTTCCATGATCCCCAGGGCAGTGCGAGCTTGAACGTGGTGTCGGTGGACGACGTGACCTTGCTGCCGAACGTGTAGGACATGCTGACGGGGCAGCCAGGATTGCCATTGCCACTCCCGGACTGTGCTACGGCGTTGATGTAGGAACCCTTGGTGTTGTTCAGGGCTACGGTGAACACGCCCATGGTGACCTGCGCGGGGCCAGGCGTGGCAGCCTGTCCTGGCAGTGCAGAGACCAGCGGTGGGCGGCTGCCCGAATATGTTGTGGTGCCGACGATCTTGTCCGGCCAGGCTTCGGGGTCGATGGCAGGGCACACGGTGGACGCGGACACCGCTGTATCGACATACTTGCCCGCGAGCGCCGTGTAGCCGTCGGCGTAGGGGTGCAGGCCGATGGGTGCGCCCGTATAGGTCTTGACGAAGCTGCCGTAGCTGTTGATGAACGTGATGTCGAGGTTGGTCGGAGTCAGGATTCCTGTCGTGGTCCCGGCGTTCACCGCCAGCGTGCTGCTGAAGAGGCCGGCGTTCTCGAACTGGAAGCTGCTCGATGCCGAGGAGCCCGCGGCCACGCCGACGGTCTGCGTGGCCGAACCGAGCGTCTTGTTGTCGTCGCCGATGTATCCGGTTCGGCTGACCGAGACATCGTAAGTGCCGGGCGTGACCTTGAGGATGTAACTGCAGCCCTGGATGTCCGTGACCGCGGGGAGGACCGTGAGGGCCGTCGCAGTGTTGCCGGGCACTCCCGGGGTCGGCACGGCATTGACGGAGACATTCGGCCGATCGGTGCCGTCCACGCCGAAGACATGCACGAGGATCGTGCCCTTGGTGGGATCGTTGATGCGGCTGTTGGGAGCGAGCAACGTGTCAGCAACGGCGGGCACGCCGGAGTTTCGCATTCCGTCCCACGTGACCGTGACGGTCACGCGCTTGTAGAGCAATGTGCTGCCCGCCGCGTTCGCGCCGCAGTCCGCGTCCGCGCCGCTCGAGGTGACCCATTTGGTTGCGCGGCTCACGTGGAACGTGACTCCGTCGACGACGACGTTCGACGGCCCGGGAGTGTCGTTGACGCTGAAGACGTCGGTGACCGAACGCAACAGATCGATTTGGGAGGCAGCGAGGTTGAGTGCGGCCTCGCGGTCCTGCGAATCGCGGACGTTGATGAGGCTGGTGGTTACGCCAGCGGCGATCCCGACGGAAATGATCCCGA
>JBQCJQ010000619.1:0-6466 GCA_051952615.1 Humibacter sp. | reverse complement strand
GCGTGCCCTCAAACGCCGCTCTAGCTCGCTGTTGCAGATATTGCACGTAGAGCGAGGCCGGTACGACCAATTCGCGGTGGTCTGGACCGAGTGCCTCCTCGAGCGCGTAGAACTCTCGATATAGGGGCAGGCTGGATACTCGTGTTAGCAGCATTCGCGCGCTCTCCAGCCGCAACGCCTGCGCCAACTGTGGTTCGTAGTTCAGCGAGTTTACGACGGCTGGAATTGACGCAAACACGGCTGTCATCGCCGACGCATGCAAGAATTTGATTCGAGGCGAGAAGGACTGCATCTCGCGGAGAAACTCGAACTCATCTTGGCCGTCCGCAGTCAATCGGTACTCACGAGGGGTCCCACCGGCGACCTTCGCAACCCATTCAAGCCGACCGGAGGCCACAAGGTCGGCAAGGGCCGCTTCAATCGAGGGACTAAATGGGAGGGTCGGGGGCACTGCGCTAAAGGCGTAGCCCCATTCAGATGCTGGCCGACCGCTGAACACAGACATCAGGCACGCTAGGTACGCGAAACTGTGAAGTTCCATCCGTCCGGGCGCACTTTGCTCGCCAAGGAGGCTTGTCAGGCAGAGAACGTCGAAGGTTGCCGCGGGCTGCCAATCTTGGAGCGGCTCCCAAGCGGTGTCGTCCAATTCAGAGTCGACGTATATGGACTCCTCTTCCTCCTGGCGTACTAGCAACTCAAGTTCGGGATCATCGTCGTCAAAGTCCGATATTTCGCTCACGGTCCGCCTACCGTCTGAGGGCCGTGGTCGAGCGCGTCCTCGATCTGCCGGAACGCGCGATCAAACAAGCGATCTTCTTCGATCTGCACGTCAGTGAGAGTCGTCCACTCTGTCATGCGCACGAATTGCATACCCTCGCGTCCACATCGCTCCGCCATACGCATCAGTAGCTGCGACGTGTTGACGTTCGCGGTCATCACCAACTGGTCGCCCTCCGCGGTGAACGACGCAAACATGTCACCGGCCTTCGCCTCGTAGGCAATATCGAGCGCTCCTTCCGGCGTATCGATCAAGAGACAGGCCGAACTCTCCCCGTGTGTCATGTGCTGCGCGAGACTCATGCGAAGCGCGATGTCCAGGAAGAACCTCTGGCTCTCAGACAATTGCTCGGCGCGTCGTCGGTGCGTGCTGTTTACGGATAGCGCAAGGTGCGCCATGCCGTTCATCCCCGACCCTGCGTCCAGCGCGATCTGTAGGGGGAGTCCAATGAACTCCTCCGCCAAACGTCGGAATCGCGGGACAAATTCGACTTCAGCCTCATTCCAGGCGCTCTTCAAGGCGGCTTGGATGGGCTCATATGTCGCCAGCGCGTCAGCGCGGAGCTGGAGTTGTCGTTCTTTCCGTCCGAGCGCGACTTCGACTGAACTCTCCAACTGTGCGATGCGTTCCCGCAGAATGGCTTCGTCTGGGGTGTCGACGTGCTGGAGATCCGCCGGCAGGTCATAACGCTCCTGCAACGTGGACGCGCGCGTGATTACGGCGGCCAACTCTTGTTGCTTTGTCCGGATGCCGTTGTCAAGTCGATCGATCGTCTTACCAAGTCCGGACGTCTTTTGCGACAACTCCGCCAGCTCGCCGTCGAGTTGAACCAGCTCTTCTCTTGCGCGACGGCCGTCGTGTGGCGCATCGGGGAGGTCTGCCGCGCAGAGCGGACACTTCCGCTCTTCCAGCGCCGCTTCGATCACTGCTGGGCCGGTGGAGTGCTGCGTTCCGCAAACCCGGCATAAATGGTCTGCGAGGGTCTGACCGATGATCGAGTGGAGTTCGGGCCGTTGCGGCGAAGAGCCGCGCCCGAGCCGTCGCGCGAATGCGCTGTCGTACTCCAGGCGCTTACGCATGAGTAAGGCACTTGCCTCGGCAAACTCTAGTCGTGCGTCCGCCAGTTCAGTCCGAAGCGCATTGCGCTCGGCGGTCACGAGCTCCTTCTCAGCCTGAAGGCTTCGATAGTCTTCCAGGACTGCAACATCTATGCCATTCCGTTGGTGCAGGCTGCCAAGGAGCTTGTTCATCTCTGCTCGGGCAAGCGTTGCCTGGTATTGCGCATTGCGCGCCTGGGAGCCGGCCGCCGCAGCTGCCTTCCTGAGCTCGTCGACCTGCTTCGCAAGATTTGGGTCGAGACCCAAGGCCAAGTAGAGCACGAGTTCGGTTGCCCGAGTGTCCCAAAAGAGGAGGTGGCGGTGCTCATCGAAGGAGAAGACAAAGTGCTGCAGGAAGACAAATTGAGCGAAGGTCTGCAACCCACTGTCCCGGAGCAGTCGCTCCTCATAGTTTGCATTGCGTTGCTCGGCATCTATGTGGGGGTCGTGAGCAACGACGATTCTTCCGTCGGCGCCGTCAACCGAAAATTCGTCAAGCTCATTCGGGGCGAAGAATCGACGCCGAATATGGTACTTCATCGTGCCGATCAGGAACGTCAACTCGACGCTGGCGCTAGGTCTGTCTAGCTCAGAAATTCGCCCTGTGAAGTACCGTGACCCGTATGCCGACGCATCGCGATGGTATTTGGAGAGTTGATCAACTCGGACGCCGGGAGGTGCGACCCCTCCGGTAAGCGCGTAATTGAGGCAGGCGATAAAGGTCGATTTTCCGAGGCCATTTGCACCTGCGAGGCAAAATACGTCGCGATCGATCTCAATACTAACTGTCGGCTTGATGCGGTAGAGACTAAACGAGTTTAGTCTGACCTCAAGTAGGCGCGGCAATCGCGTCGTTCGATGTCCAGCTGTCACGAGGTTGCTCCCGGTGCGTCGCGCGGCCCCGCCGGTCGGCACGGCCTAGGTGTCTCACCTCTCACCCGGGTCCGTCAGCGGAGCATCCTCCGGCAAGTGGTCGGCGTGATGGTCGAAGACTACTCGTGGGAGGCTTCGAGGCAAGGCCCTTGTGAGGTGGGTGGCCTGGTCTTCGAAGGTGCGTCGTGGATCGGGAGTTTGGGGGCGAGGCAGGGGCACACTTGCCGGGTCTTGACGGAGGTGAACCGCCCTGGGTCTCCCGGAGGGTGGTTGTTTAGGCGGCCTCCGGGATGGGGGTCGTGGTTCTTGCGTGCCGGTGGTGGTGTTCGAACTCGATCGGGGGCAGGTGCCCGATGTAGGAGTGCAGCCGTTGGGTGTTGTACCAGTGGACCCAGGCGGCGACCTGGTGCTCGACGTCGCGGCGTGCCAGGACCTCCGCTGGGCCTGAGCCGCGTGTTAGGCCCGGGACCGCCACTTCCAGCCTTCGCGGAAACGTCACGCCCTGCCCGTCGACCAGGCGGACGTCCATGATGGGGCGGGGGTAGCCCTCCGGCTTCTGGAAGGCGATGGTGTGGTCCAGGAGCTGGTTCACCGCGGCGCCGAAGTCGACGGCTTTGACGTCAGATGGCGAGTCGAGGGCTGTGGATACCCGTGAGAAGAGGTCTCGTTTGCCAGAGCCTTCCTGCGTGATCGGCGTTGCGAAGACGCCCCGCGGGATGCTGACGTCGTACTGGAGTCCGTGACCGGTCGCCTGCCACTGCTGCCCTGTGCCGGGCCCAAGCAGGTTTGACCCTGCGGCTATCGCGCGGCCTGCCTGCGAGAGCCCGTAGAACAGGTTGAGGGGTCGGCTCTCGTAGCCGATGCGCTCGGCGGCAGCGAACTGCTGCTGAGACTGTTCCAATGCCATGTGGAACTCTCGGCGGCGGGTCGTGTCGCGTCGGAGAACGCGGTCCAGTTGCCCCTGGGGCTCGGCTCGGATCGTCCGTATCGCCCGCCAAGACTCGGCGGCGGTCATGAGGCCGAGCGCGTAGTACGTCATCGCCATGGCGGCCACCGTACCGGCGGGCGTTCTCGGTGCACGGGCGCGCCGAACGAAGGATAAAACGGGGGTTACCGGGGGATCGAACGGTCCGCAGAGTCTCGATGCGTGACGAAGGTGCTGCGATTCCAACGTTTTTGGTGGGCCCCGTGGGGCTCGAACCCACAACCTACGGATTAAAAGTCCGCAGCTCTGCCAATTGAGCTAGAGGCCCAGGACGCTCGGCGTCCAGGCACAGGTTACCCGCGCGCCTGAGGCGGCGGTTCGTGCCGAGCTCGGCAGCTCCGGTCGAGATCGGCAACGGGGATCGCCGACCTCGGCAGGAGCTGCCGACCTCGGTGTAACGAGCGCGCGGGCGCGGACCCTACGCGTGTCGTCGGGCGCTGTCACGCGCGGTCTTGCTCCGTGAGAAATTCGGTGAGAATCGGGCGATTCGCTTGCGAGTCGAGCCCGTTCTTGTTTCGGTGGAGTGGACCGAGGAGCCCGCGGGAGGGTGCACCGACGGCAGGTCACGCCGGCCAGGCGTGGGCCGCACGGACGTGTCCCGCAGGGCTCCGCCCGGCGACGAGAGGAGCTCTCGTGCTCACCCTGACCGACAACGCCCGTACAGCTGTCCACGACCTGCAGACCCAGGCTGGTGTCCCGGAGGGAGGCGGTCTGCGGATCGCCGAGTCCGCGGACCAGGCGGGCAGCTTCGAGCTCGCGCTCGTGCCCGGCCCGCAGCCTGACGACGCGGTGGTCGAGGACGGTGAGGCGAAGGTGTTCGTGGAGTCTGCCACGGCCCCGACCCTCGCGAACCTCACGCTCGACACGGACCCGAACGCGCAGGGTCCGGCGTTCGTCCTGACTCCTCAGGGCTGACCCACCAGTTCTCCCGGCGTTCGCGCCGGACGATCTCGACGACGCGTCCTCCTCCTCCGGGTGCGTCTCTGGTCGCACGACGGGCCGTCCGCTCCGGCGGGCGGCCCGTCGTCGTGTCCGCGCTCGTATCAGGGCCTCGCCCTGCTGCTCCCTCCCTGACGTGGTTGTCCCGATCAACCGAACCCGGCCACCGGGCCGGGAGCAAGGGGGAGAACGATGACGTCCAGGAACACGAACACCACCTGCACTCTTCTGGCCGCGCTCGGCGTGGCGGCGTTCGCCGCCGGCTGCGGTGCGACACCCGCGCCGGACGCGGAGCCTGCGGCCGACGCGCCGACCGCGCGCGCGGCGCACGACTCCTCGGCACCGCCCGCCGAGCAGCACCTCGTCGTCGCCCCCGGGACCGAGGTCGACCTGGACGGGGAGACGGTCGAGCCGACCACCCACGTGGTCGGCTCCGAGATCGCGTGGGACGGTGACCGGGTCGCGTTCCTCTCGGGCGCGACGCTCGTCGACGGCGACGTCGACCCCGCGTCGTGCGCGGACCGGGTCGCGGGCTACGAGGCGGCCGCGGGGGACGCCCGGGACGTGCCGGGGAGCTCGCTGCCGGCGGCGCTGCTCGACGACGGTGCGCAGGTCTGCGTGCGGACGGACGAGGGGGCCGTGCTCCACGTCGAGCTGCGGGGACCGGACGTGCGCGACGAGCTCCAGGTCAGCGTGCGGGCCCAGCTCCCGCGCTGACGGGAGCCGCCGTGGGAGCGGCGCTCAGGCCGCCGGTCCCACGATCCACGACCCGCCCAGGACCGCCGCGCCGAGCGTGACGACGAGGAAAGTGCCCACCCAGAACAGCCCGGGCACGTGCGTGAGGCGGGCGAGGATGTCGGCGTCGGAGGACGCCGCCCGTCCGCGCGACCGCTCGCTCTGCAGCTCGAGCACCGGTCGGACCGCGCCGAGCAGCAGGAACCACGTGACGGCGTAGGCGACGGCGCTCTGCACGGCGGGCGTCGCCCACCACGACACGCCGACGAGCGCGGCGCCCGTGGCGAGCACGGACCACAGCCCGAACCAGTTGCGGATCTGCAGCAGCATGAGGGCGAGCAGCACGACGAGCAGCCACAGCAGCCCGACGGCGTAGCCCTGGCGCAGGAGCGCGGCCGCGCCGAGCCCGATGAGGCCCGGGCCGACGTAGCCCATGAACGCCGTGAGGATCATGCCGAACCCGCGCGGCCGGCCCGACGACACGGTGAGGCCGGAGGTGTCGGAGTGCAGCCGGATGCCCGAGAGCCGCCGGCCGGTGAGCAGCGCGGCGAGCGCGTGCGACGCCTCGTGCGCGATCGTCACGACGTGCCGCGCGACGCGCCAGACCGGCGTGACGAGCACGACCGCCAGGGCGAGCGCGCCCATCGCGACGACGACGGCGGTGGCCGGGGGAGCGACGGGCGTCGTCGCGGCCTGCCACACCTGCCCGACGACGTCGCCCACGGACGCGGCGTCGTCGCCGCCGGAGGTGGTCCCGCCGTCGGACAGCACGGCTCGGGCTACGGCGAGGGAGGACGTCAGCGCGTGCACGCGCGCCATTCCACCACAGCCTGCTGTACCCACGGACGACGCGAGGAGACGCACCTCACCCGTGCTCCGGCGTCGGGCATGAGACACTGGAGGTTCGAGGGCAGCGCGATCCCGCGCGCCCCGCGTCGTGGAGATCCCCCCGGATTGCGTGCGGCGGACCCCGACCTTGAGCCCCGAGAGGCCCATCACCTGTGACTTCCTTTGCCGATTTCGGCCTGCCCACCCCTGTCGTGCGCGAGCTCTCGCGCC
>JBQCJQ010000618.1:0-2273 GCA_051952615.1 Humibacter sp. | reverse complement strand
GATCGCCGGCTCTGAGGCGGGACGATCTAGGGAACGAGAGGGCAGCAGCAGGAGCACGATCGCGGTGCCCACCACAGCGCCGATCACTTGCGCGGGCAGGAACGCCAGGGCGGATGCCGGCGCGATGCCCGCGAAGGTGTCGGTGAGGGTGCGACCGATCGTGACGGCGGGGTTCGCGAAGCTGGTCGACGACGTGAAGAAGTAGGCGGCGGCGATGTACGCGGCGACAGCTGCCGCCACGGAGCGGTGGTTGCCGTTGCGCGCCAGTGCGAAGATCACGAGCACCAGTCCGGCTGTGGCCACGACCTCGGCGGCCAGGTGCGCGACGCTGAGCCGGTCGGTCGTGCTGATCGTGACCGGGGCGTGAGCGAAGATCGTGTTGGCCAGGACGACGCCGAGCGCGCCGCCGACGAATTGCGCGGGCAGGTATCCGGCAACGTGCTTCCACGGACGCGCGCCGAGAGCGGCGTCGACCAGACTCACCACCGGGTTCAGGTGGGCGCCGGAGATCGGACCGAAGATCAGGATGATCACGAAGAGGGCCAGCCCGGTGGCCGCGGCGTTCACCGCGAGTTGGATGCCGCCGTCATCCGTCAGCGACGAGGCGGCGATGCCCGAGCCGACCACCGCCAGAGTGAGCATTCCCGTGCCGATCAGTTCGGCGATGCAGGCCTTCCAGAGCGGATGTCGCAGCGTCACGGCGGGTCGGTCGTCTCAGACCGTGGCGAGAAGGGTGGCGACGGCATCGAGGGAGCCGGGCACGAGGCGGTAGTAGTGCCAGGTGCCGCGCTTGGTGCTCGTGAGGTATCCGGCCTCGACGAGCACCTTCAGGTGGTGCGAGACGGTCGACTGGCTCAGTCCGAGCGGGTCGGTGAGATCGCACACGCACGCCTCGCCGTCCGCATGCGCTGCGACCATCGACACCAGACGAATCCTCGCCGGGTCGGCAAGCGCCTTGAGCGACTTGGCAAGCGATTCCGCGTTCGCCTGGGCGATCGGCTCCCTCGTGATGGGCGCGCAGCACGCCTGGAGATCGCGGATCGGCAACAGCTCGGCGACGGACATGCGACCAGTTTCCCACAAACATTGACAGTTATCGATGTTTAATCGCAGACTGGGTGCATCGACGCCTGTCGATGGAAGGAGGTTCATCATGAATGAATGTTGTGAGGACCAGGAAATCTGCGAGTCCGGCTACTGTGAGCCGGGCTGCTGCTGATTCCCGGTGACCTTCGGCCGGTCGTCTCGGGGACGCCCAGGCGGCCGGTTCACATCACGGATCGTCGACTACGCGACCAACCGACCTAGCTGAACGCGAGGAAGCCATGACAGAGAAGCCCACCGTGCTCTTCGTCTGCGTGCACAACGCCGGACGGTCGCAGATGGCCGCCGGCTACGCCCGGGAGCTCTCGGGTGGTGCGGTGCGGGTGCTCTCCGGCGGCTCTGAGCCCGGAGATTCGATCAACCCCGTCGCCGTGCAGGCCATGGCGGAAGACGGCGTCGACATCACCGGTACCGTGCCACAGCTGCTTCAGACCGAACAGGTGCGCGAGTCCGACGTGGTGATCACGATGGGTTGCGGCGACGCCTGCCCGATCTTCCCCGGCAAGCGCTACGAGGACTGGGAGCTCACCGACCCTGCCGGCAAGACGCTCGACGAGGTGCGCCCGATCCGCGACGAGATCAAGCGTCGCGTCACGAGCCTGCTGGGGGAGATCCTGCCGGAGGCCTGAGCGCGGCGTCGTCCGCACCCCGCCACTCGTCCCGTTGGTTGAGGGACACCGCGGTATGCCGGCATTCATCGGCCTGCACCGGCATCGGTCTAGCCATGTCGGTCTAGCCATGTCGGTCGCGCCATGTCGGTCGTGCCGGCGACGCACGACAGATCGCACGGCTTAGAAGGGTGGTGGGTCGGTGTTGTGGGTGGTGGGGGTTTTGACTTGCATGCCGCCGTTGTGGTGGGGGTTGATGCGGATTTTGGTGATGCTTTTGAGGCGGTGTAACCGTTTCTTCAGGGGGACGAGGTTGGTGATGTTGGTGGTGCCGCCGTGTTGGTATTCGGTGATGTGGTCGATTTCGGCGTCGGGGGCGAGGAAGGGTGTTGCGGCGTCGTCGAGTCCGTAGCGGAGTTTGAGCCAGCGTCGTTGGTTTGCTGATGGTCGGTAGCTGCGTCGGTCCAGTGACAGGTTGGCTGGTGCGATCGGGTCGTTGATGACCCGGTGGAAGGAGGGTGCGTTGCGGAGTGTGGCGGCGGCGGTGGTCGGGTCGACGGG
>JBQCJQ010000617.1:0-4943 GCA_051952615.1 Humibacter sp. | reverse complement strand
GTGTTGGTTTTGTTTTTTTATTATAATATTGTTTGTGTGGGGGGGGGGGGGTGGGTCTTGCCCCCCCCCCCCCCCCCCCCCCACGCCGGCCGCCGGCTACAGTCGCTCCGCGGCCTCCACCACGTTCGTCATGAGCAACGCGACCGTCATCGGGCCGACACCGCCGGGGTTGGGCGAGAGCCACCCTGCGACATCCTCGACGCCGGGCGCGACGTCGCCGTACACCTTGGACTTGCCGGTGTCACGGTCGTCCTCACGAGTGACCCCGACATCGAGCACGGCAGCGCCGGGCTTGACGTCCTCGGGGCGCACGAGATGCTTCACACCTGCGGCCGCGACGATGACATCCGCCTGCCGCAGGTAGAACGGCAGATCCTGCGTTCCGGTGTGGGTCAGCGTCACGGTGGCGTTGATCGCACGGCGCGTGAGGAGCAGCCCGATCGAGCGGCCGATGGTGACACCGCGGCCGACCACGACGACGTGCTTGCCTTTGAGGTCGTAGTCGTTGCGCAGCAACAGCTCGATGACGGCGCGCGGCGTGCAGGGCAGCGGCGTCTCGATCGGCCCGTTCACGTTGAGCACGAGCCGGCCGAGGTTGGTCGGATGCAGGCCGTCCGCGTCTTTCGCCGGATCGATGCGCTCGAGGATGGCATCGGTGTCGAGGTGCTTCGGCAGCGGCAACTGCACGATGTAGCCGTGGCACGCGGGGTCGGCATTGAGTCGGTCGACTGCGGCTTCGACATCCTGCTGCGTGGCATCCTCGGGCAGCTCGACGTGGATCGAGTTCATCCCGATCGCCTCGGACTGCCTGTGCTTCATGCCGACGTAGAGCTGGGATGCCGGGTCGGCTCCCACCAGCACGGTCGCGATGCCGGGAACGATGCCCCGTTCCTTCAGCGCCGCGATGCGCTCGGTCAGCTCCTGCTTGATGGCCGCGGCCGTTGCCTTGCCGTCGAGTCTGATGGCGGTCATCGGCAGCCTCAGCCCTGAATGCTCGAGGAGAGCTCGACGTTCTCCGCCGGCTGACCGGACGGACCGAGGCCCGGGTAGAGGGGGAAGGCATCGGTGAGCTTGCGCACCCGCGCGCGCAGGGCCGGGATGTCGGCATCCTGCTTCAGCGCGAGAGCGATCACGTCGGCGACCTCGGTGAACTCGGCGTCGCCGAATCCGCGGGTGGCGAGCGCCGGCGTGCCGATGCGCAGACCCGACGTCACCATCGGCGGTCGCGGATCGAACGGCACGGCGTTCTTGTTCACGGTGATCCCGACCTCGTGCAGGCGGTCCTCCGCCTCCTTGCCGGTGAACTCGGAGGTGCGCAGGTCGACCAGCACGAGGTGCACGTCGGTGCCTCCGGTCAGCACGTCGACGCCGGCCTCGCGGGCATCCGCAGCGGTAAGTCGCTCCGCGAGCAGCTGGGCACCGCTGATGGTGCGCTCCTGGCGCTCACGGAACTCGTCGGTCGCCGCCAGCTTGAACGCGGTCGCCTTCGCTGCGATCACGTGCATGAGCGGGCCACCCTGCTGGCCGGGGAACACGTTGGAGTTGAGCTTCTTCGCGATGTCGGCATCGTTGCTCAGGATGAACCCCGAACGCGGACCGCCGATCGTCTTGTGCACGGTCGAGCTCGTCACGTGCGCGTACGGAACGGGCGACGGGTGCAGACCGGCGGCAACCAGGCCCGCGAAGTGCGCCATGTCGACCCACAGGGTGGCGCCGACCTCGTCGGCGATCGCGCGGAACGCAGCGAAGTCGAGGTGGCGCGGGTACGCGCTCCAACCGGCGATGATGACGCGCGGCTTGTGCTCGAGTGCCTTCTGGCGCACCACGTCCATATCGACACGGAACGTCTCGGGGTCGAGCCCGTACGACACGACGTTGTAGAGCTTGCCGGAGAAGTTGAGCTTCATGCCGTGCGTGAGGTGTCCGCCGTGCGCGAGCTCGAGGCCGAGGATGGTGTCGCCGGGCTGCGCGATCGCGGAGAGCACCGCAGCGTTCGCCGACGCACCGGAGTGCGGCTGCACGTTCGCGAACTCCGCACCGAAGAGCGACTTGGCACGTTCGATGGCGAGGGTCTCCGCGATGTCGACGAACTCGCATCCGCCGTAGTAGCGACGACCGGGGTAGCCCTCCGCGTACTTGTTCGTGAGCACGGAGCCCTGCGACTCGAGCACGGCACGCGGAACGAAGTTCTCGCTCGCGATCATCTCGAGGTAGTCGCGCTGACGGCCCAGCTCGAGGTTCAACACCTCGGCGATCTCGGGGTCGACCTCCGCCAAGGGCGCGTTGAAGGTATCGGAAACGGTCATGCCTGGCTCCTCGTCATGTGGGGCGAACGTGTGCACGTGTTGTTCGCGTCGGCCCAGGCGCGCGGCCGAATCCGCCCTCGAATCTCAGAGCTAGGGGTCGCTCCCCGATGGTGAACCATCCGCGACGCATGAAGGATGCCCCACACACGCCGATACGCCAATTGCGACGTGCCCAAGCATACCGTGAGAGCGCAGGGCTCTCCGGCGCCTACTGGAACCCGGCGACCTCGTGCGGTCGGTACGGCTCCTCGAGGCGTGCTAGCTGCTCATCAGTCAGTTCGAGATCCACTGCGGCCACGGCATCCGTGATGTGCGACGCCTTCGTGACGCCGACGATCGGCGACGTCACCGCGGGCTGCGCCATGACCCAGGCCAGGGCCACCTGCGCGCGCGGCGCTCCGACCTCGGCCGCCACCTCGGCGACGCGCTCGACGACCTGGCGGTCCTCGTCGCGGTACAGCGTCTTGCCGAACTCGTCCGTCTCGCTGCGGTTCGACGCGGTGTCCCAGTCGCGGGTGAGCCTGCCGCGGGCAAGCGGGCTCCACGGGATGACGCCGACGCCCTGGTCGAGGCAGAACGGCAGCATCTCCCGCTCCTCCTCGCGATAGATCAGGTTGTAGTGGTCCTGCATCGACACGAAGCGTATCCACCCGCCGAGGTCGGCGGTGTACTGGGCCTTCGCGAATTGCCACGCCCACATGGATGACGCACCGATGTACCGCGCCTTGCCGGCCTTCACCACGTCGTGCAAGGCCTCCATCGTCTCCTCGATGGGCGTCACGTAGTCCCACCTGTGGATCTGGTAGAGGTCGACGTAGTCGGTGCCGAGGCGGCGCAGGCTGTTGTCGATCTCGGCGAGGATGGCCGCGCGCGACAGGCCGGCACCGTTGGGGCCGGGGCGCATCCGTCCGTGCACCTTGGTGGCGAGCACGACTTCCTCGCGCTTGGCGTAGTCGCGCAGGGCGCGCCCGACGATCTCCTCGCTGCTTCCGCCCGAGTACACGTTCGCGGTGTCGAGGAACGTGATGCCGGCCTCGAGCGCCGCCTTGATCAGCGGTCGCGAGGCATCCTCCCCGAGCGCCCAGGGATGACCACCGCGTGACGGGTCACCGAAACTCATGCAGCCGAGCGTGACGGCGGAGACCTCGAGCCCCGTCGATCCGAGTCGTACATATCGCATGGTATCGACCGTACAGACAGCGCCCGACTTCGTGGGGAGCCTCCGGGGCCGGTGGGACCGTGCCCACCCCGGTGGGACCCCGCACCACCATCACCTCCAGGTCGTCGCCACTTTCTGCGGGATGCCCACCCTCGAACCCGCAACAAGTGGCGACCACCTGCCACCCGGGGTCATGGCCCCGGGCGGGGTGACCACGGCGTGGGGCCGTGGGTGCACGCTGACGCTCGAAAGTGCGCCTTTGACACAAGTTACGATCATGTTCGATCATTGAGGCATGAGCGATGAGACCGTACGAATGCCCGGCGCCGATCTCGAGACCGAGCTGACTTCGCAGCCGGACGTCTGGGAGCGCACGACCTCCCTGGTGGCCGAGCGAAGCGTGCTTCCGGCCGACGGACAACGCGTCGCCGTCGTCGGCTGCGGCACGTCGTGGTTCATGGCGCAGTCCTACGCCAACCTCCGCGAAAGCGGCGGGCACGGTGAGACCGACGCGTTCGCCGCATCCGAAGCGTTCGTCGACCGCGGGTACGACGCGATCGTCGCGATCACCCGATCCGGAACCACCACCGAGGTGCTGGAGCTGCTGGATGCCGTGCGCAACGGCTCCCGGCGCACCGGCAACGGCTCCCCGCGTACCATCGGCGTCGTGGGCGACCCCGACACCCCGCTGGTCGACCTCGTGGACGACGTCGTCGCCCTGCCCTTCGCCGACGAGCGGTCGGTCGTGCAGACGCGGTTCGCGACCAGCGCGCTCGCCCTGCTGCGGTCATCCCTCGGCGAAGATCTTGGTGGCGTGATCGCTCAAGCGCGCGATGTGCTCGCTGCGTCGCTGGATGATGCCCTCGTCGACGCCGATCAGTACACCTTTCTCGGGTCGGGGTGGAGCGTGGGCATCGCCCACGAGGCCGCACTCAAGATGCGCGAGTCATCTCAGTCGTGGACGGAGTCGTACCCGGCGAAGGAGTACCGGCACGGTCCCATCGCGATCGCCGCGCCCGGCCGGGTGACGTGGGCGTTCGGCACCCTCCCCGCGGGAATCGCCGCCGACACCGAGGCGACGGGAGCTCGCTTCGAACACGCGACGATCGACCCGATGGCCGACCTGGTGCGCCTGCACAGGGTCGCCCTCGAGCGTGCCCGCCGCAAGGGCCTCGACCCGGACCGCCCGCGCAACCTCACACGGTCAGTCATCCTGGACCGGCCGTGACCATCCCACTCTCGACCGAACCACCCACCGAGGTCATCATGAACGAGCTGCGCGGCAATGAGGCCGACGAGCTGCGAGGCGACGACGAACTGCTCATCGGGCCGGGCCGGTCCGTCCTGGCGTTCGACGTCGGCGGAACCGACATGAAGGCAGCCATCATCGACGACGAAGGACGCCTCAGGGAGTCGCTGCGCGTTCCGACCCCGCTCGACGGCGAGCGCACGGGCGAGCGGGTCGTCGAGCGAGCGGC
>JBQCJQ010000616.1:0-2181 GCA_051952615.1 Humibacter sp. | reverse complement strand
GCCTCGATCGAGACCGGGAGGTTCAGGTCGGAGACCAGCTGCCGCACGAGGAACACCTGCTGGGCATCCTTCTGCCCGAAGAGCGCGACGTCGGGCTGGGCGATGTTGAGCAGCTTCGCGACGACGGTGAGCATGCCGTCGAAGTGCCCGGGCCGCGACTCCCCCTCGAACAGCGCGGCCACCTCTCCGCCGGTGACCCGCGTCTGTGTCGGGCCGTTCGGGTACATCTCGCTCACCTCGGGCGCGAACACGGCGTCTGCGAGTCCGCTCAGCGCGGCGAGATCGGCATCGAATGTGCGGGGGTAGCGCTCGAAGTCCTCGCTCGGCCCGAACTGCAGCGGGTTCACGAAGACCGAGACGACCACCAGGTCGGCGAGCTCGCGCGCGCGGCGCACGAGCGACAGGTGCCCGGCGTGCAGAGCGCCCATCGTCGGCACGAGCCCGATGCGGGCGCCATCGGCACGGGCATCCCGGACCATCTCGCGCAGGCTCGCGATCGTGTGCACCACGCGGGGCTGGGTCATGTGTCCTCCTGGTCGGGGTCGTCGGGGGCGCTGATGCCAGAGCCGCCGGGCTCGGCGGGATCGAGACCGTGGATGTCGCCAGCCTGCCCGCCCAGCCCTGTCGTGCCGCGCAGGCCTTCGCCGAGCAGCTCGGGCATGTCGAGAGCGTCGAGTTCGGTCGGGGCACCCGCGCGGCGCAGCGCCTCGTCGACGGACGAGCGCACGAGCGACGACAGGTACGCGCCGGGGTTCTCGATGCCGACGTCGGCGAGAAGGCCGGACGCCTGCTCGACGATCGATCGCGAGAACGTGGTCGCGGTGGAGACCGCCTCGGCGTAGGCGGCGCGGTCGCGTTCATCCACGATCACCGGCTCCCCGCCCATCTCGACGACGAGCGCCTGTCCGATCGGCTGAACCGGCGCCGGCGCCGTCACGGCGAAGTAGCTCTCCGCGAGCCGCGCAAGATCGAGGCTGGTGCCGCTGAACACCATCGCGGGGTGGATCGCCAGCGGGATGCCGCCCCTCTGCAGTGCCGGCGTGAGCACGTCCACGCCGTACTCGGGCGCGGTGTGCACGACGAGCTGTCCCGGCTGCCACGATCCGGCGAGGGCCAGCCCGCTGACCAGCGACGGCAGCTCCGAGCCGGGGACGGCGAGCAGCACCAGCTCGGCACGCTCGATCACGTCGGGCACCGGCAGCACGGGAACGCCGGGCAGCAGCGCTTCAGCACGCTCCTTGTTCTGCTCGCTCGACGTCGCGATGCCCACAACCGCGTGGCCCGCTCCTGCGAGCGCCGCCCCGAGCACGGGTCCGACGCGGCCCGCGCCGATGATGCCGACGCCGAGGCGTCCCGATCTGGCGACCATCAGGCATCCTCTCCTGTGATGGGGTCGGTGTCGCGCGCGGCCTGCCCGGGCAGCGACGGAGGGTTGGCGTCATCTTCGGACCCGTCCGCCGAGACGGCGGACGGCGCTGGCGTCGCGGCAGAGGCCAGAAATGGCCTCTGCTCCAAGCTCCAGCGCGCGAAGGCGATGGCCCCCGCACCGGCGAGCGCGAAGAGCTCCTCGGCCGCCCGCACGTCGACGACGGGAAGCCTGGCGTGCACGGGTCCGTCGATCACGTGCACATCCGCGGATGCCAGGTCGAGGATGCGCCGCACCGGCCCCTGCTCGACCTCGACGCTCTGCATGCGTGCCAGCGGCACGAACACGACGCGTCGCCACACGGCGCCGTGGCGTACGACGATCACGCCGTCCGCGATCGTGTAGCCGGTCTTGCGCCACGAGAACGGACGCAGCCACGCGGCCCGACGGGGCGCCCGTGAGAACGCGGACTGGTCGGCGCGCGCCGTCATCCCCGCGTGCGCGATGGCGTCCCGCACCGTGTCGTCCATGCCGGGCAGCAGTAGCGGGAGCACCCGCTGCACGTCACGACGGCTGCCGACGGGGAGTGTCGTCGTGCGGGCCTCGCCGGCCGAGTTCTTGCCGCGGGTGTGGCCTGCCGTGTTCATCCGCACCTGCCACCAGCCGAACGGCCGCCACAGTAGCGGCTGCACGAGTTCGACGGCGTGGATGCGCCGCGGCGGCACCGTCTCGCTGCTCGTCGTCAGCAGCCCGAATCCGATGCGCACACCCTGGTCGCTGCCCGCGATGTTGTAGCGCAGGGCTTTGGTGAACCG
>JBQCJQ010000615.1:0-2912 GCA_051952615.1 Humibacter sp. | reverse complement strand
GGTGTTCTCGGGAACCCACGTCCACGGTGACTGGCACCACGTCCAGGCGTCGCCGTAGCGCATGGCGATCGACACCGACGTGCCGACCGCGCCCGTCGCGATGTCGAACTCGACAGCCGCGCGGCTGGACAGGTCGAGCGTCGCGCTGTCGGCGGGCGAGCCGAACCAAGCGCCCTTCGAGTCCACCTGCAGCGCGGATGTCCCGTCGGTCGCACCCTTACTGCCGACACTGAGCGCGCCGGGGTCGCTCTGCCAGTTCGCAGGGGTCCAGCCGTCGAGACCGTCCTCCCACGAGGCGATCACAACCGGGTCTGCCGCGGCCGGACGCACCGTCACCGTCAGCGTCGCCGTCGACGTGGTGATGCCGTTTCCGACCGAGTAGGGCACGTCGACCTTTCCGGTGAAGCCGGCGTCCGGCACGAACGACACCTTTCCGCCTGACACGACGCTCACCGTGCCGCCGGCGACGGTCACCGTCGTCTGGCGCCCCTTGGTCGACGGGTCGAGGTCGAGGGTTCCAGGCCGCAGTGGCACCGTCAGCGAGATGTCGTTCGCAAGGAGGTCGATCTCGATCGTGGTGTCGCGCTCGATGGTGACGGCGTCGTTGTCGGCGATCGTCTTCAGCAGCGTCTGCGGCTTCTTGAGCGGTGCAGGCACCAGGTCGGCCTGGGCCGACATGAGCGAGCACACCGGGCTCGGGCAATAGACGGTGAACCCGTCGTAGTCCGCATACAGTGCGCCGCTGTCCTCCTCGGCCGAGAGGATCCAGTAGAGCGCGCCCGCGACGCCGGTCTGGCGGACGGTGCGCAGCCATTCGTCGTAGACGGGCATGCGCGTCGCCTTGTCGATCACGCCGAACTCACCGAGGTAGACGGGCTTGCCGATCTTGCGGGCGGCGGCGGCGTGCTCGCTGATCCAGCCGGTGCCCCACGCAGTCGTCGTCTTCCAGTGGTCGGGATACAGGTGCATCGACATCATGTCGATGTTCTTGAGCGAGGCCAATGCGACCGTGTCGACGCCGTCGGCGCAGTCTTCGCCGAACCCGGGGCCGTAGCCCGAGGCACCGTACTTCTGCGTGAGCGTCCAATTGCTCTCGTCGCGGCAGAAGAAGCCCTCGTCGCCAGCAGAGAGTAGGTGGTTGCGGTCGATCGCCTTGACGAAGGTGCTCATCTCATCGGCCCACGTCGTGATGGTCGTGGTGTCGCAGGTGCCGTTGGGGTACACGCCCGCGCTCGTGCAGCGGGGTTCGTTGGCGAGCTCCCACGAGAGGATGGTGGGGTCGTCCTTGTACTTCACGCCGGTAATCGAGTTCGTGCGGTTGAGGAGCGTGGAGACCCAGTTCTTGTACCAGCCGCGGATGGTCGCGTCGGTGTAGAAGTCGGCGTGCTCATCGAGCCCCGCCCAGCGCACGTACTGGTCCATGCCGCCGAACGCGTTCCAGTTGTTGACGAACGGGATGACCAGCTTGAGCCCGCGCTCGCCGGCCGCGGCGATCGCATAGTCGAGCCGCTGCAGACCGTCTGCGCCGGTGTTGACGACCGGCTTGCCCGCCGCCGCATCCCATGCCTGATACCAGACGCCCTCGAAGTTCTGGTGGACGGACCCCGAACCGTCGGGGTTCTGGAAGTCCTGAGAACCCCACGTGCGGACGACGTCGAAGCCGGCTTCCGCCGCGTCGTCGAGCACCGCATCGACCATGGCCTTGGACTTGTAGCCGAGGTAGTAGTTGTTGGTTCCGGCGAACTCGTACTGCTTGCCCCCCTGCCACAGCTTGCCCGCTTTGGCAGTGACGAACGGTGCCGTCTTGGGCGCGGCCGATGCCGGTGACGCGGCACCGACCAGCCCAGCGGCGACGACCGCCGCGATCAGGATGGCGCCGAGTCCTCTGCTCGGCCGCCTGTTACTGCGTGTCATCGTTGACCTCCTGGTTGTGGATGCCGGCGGCAGCTGCCGCCGGCAGGACCTCGGCGCCCGATCCGAGGCGGCACCGCGCTCAGCTGTCGAGCGCGGCGACGGAGATGTGGCTACGGAGCGGGTGCCCCGGCGACAGCAGCGGCAGGAGTGCCGCGCCGTCGAGGCCGGTTCCGCGTGCGTCCTCGATGCGCACACGCGGTCGCGCCTCGACGGTGAGCTCTTCGAAGCGGGTCCGGATCTGTTCGGAGCGGAACACCCCTCCGACCGGGCTGACGTACTCGTCTGCATCCGACTCGAGAGGGTCGGCGACCCTTTCGAGTGCGGCGATCACAGATCGCGACAGCTCGCGCGCCGCGCGCAGCGAGATCTGTGCGGCAGCTGCGTCCGCTCCGGCGAGAGCGGTGACGGCTTCGGCGAACGAGGCCACCACCCGGACGCGGTCGGGGTCGGACTGCAGATCGATGTAGGCGTCCTCGATGTTTGGCCAGCGTTCGCGCACCACATCGGTGAGCGCGGTCGCGGCCTCGCGGCCGTCGTAGGCGCGCATGCCGGCTTCGAGCGCCTCGCGCCCGATCCAGTACGCGCTCCCGGCGTCACCCATGATGTTGCCCCACCCGTCGACGCGAGCAACACTGGTCGCCCCTACGCCGAGTGTGACGACACCGGTGCCGGCGGCGATCACTGCGCCGCGCCGGTCGCCGAGCGAACCGAGGAACGAGGTGACGGAGTCGTGCGTGAGCAGCACCTGCCGGGTGCCCAGACTGCCGAGCAGCGAGAGCAGGTGAGCGGCGTCCGCGTCAGGGCCGGTGAGACCCGAGACGCCGAGCGCGACGACGTCGAGCGGCGCGTCGACCTCTTCGTGCAGGGCCTCCGCGATACGTGCGAGCTGGGGAAGCAGGGGCTCGTGCGTGCGCACGCCCGGGTACAGCCGGTCTGCGGTCTCGCGACCGTCCCGTTCGACGCGGATCTTCGTTCCTGTCTGCCCGGCGTCGACGGCA
>JBQCJQ010000614.1:0-2960 GCA_051952615.1 Humibacter sp. | reverse complement strand
CTCCGACGAGGCCGCCCAGCTGGCGGCACTCGCCTGCGGCGATGCCGCGGCCGCCGCCTACCTTCACCCGATCGCGAAAGCAACGCAGGTCGGACACATTCTGCGTGCCGCGGCCTGCGCCGCGCGGGTTGCCGAACTGTCGGGCACTACGGCCAGTGATGCGGTTCGCGCTCTGGCTGATCGGGCGAGTTCACCCCTGCCCGAAATACTCCGTAGGTACCCGTCGGCGCCGTCGGGCAGCTCACGAGTGACGCAGCTCATGATGGAACTCGACTCAGCCATTCGGATGCGGAACTAGCGTTCGGCTGCTCGTTGGCAATCGCAGTGCACGTCGTTGCGAAGCGCCGGGGTCACGCTCAGACCGGGAACCGCCGTCGGGACATGCGCTGCGTGCTCCAAGCGCGGGAGCACAATGCTCGGCGGCCGCGGCGGCTCGAATTCACGAGAACGTGATCGGGTGGGCAAGTCGGCCGTTCGACCATCGATCAGCCGGATACCCGATGACAACCTGATGCCCCTGGAGGGACTCGAACACGTTTTGAGCATTCTGCATAGCGACGTCGAACGACACCTTCCGCGGAATTACGCGAGTTTCCGGGAGTGCTGCGACATCCGACGACGTCCGAAAACAGCTAGCGGCGAATGGAATGCGGCCAAAAAACGGGCACGAATCCTTGTGCTGGAGCGGCGGTTGGGCCATGCCAGAAACGGATGCGGCCAACACTGTATCAAGCTTGGCGTAGCCAGACCGAGTTTGAGCGTTCTGCCTAGATTGGTGCACTTTGCTTGGCAATGTGCATACATGCTTGTTGATGCTCTTCAGTGGCATCAGCGCCCGAGCGAGGGGCCCGACGGAGAGCCCGGGATCTGATGCGGGCGCGTCCGCTGCTCTTCGTCGGCGCGCATCCGGTTGTAGGTCTCGCGGGTGATGAGGTCCTCCGCGAGCCCGGCTTCGCGAGCCCGCGCCATCAACCGCGTGGCCGTGCTGACGCTCACGCCGAGCTGGTCCGCGACGAGCTTGAGCGGCGCGATGTTCACCGCAGTGGCGATCCGGTAGAGCCTCACCGCCTCAAGGATGGTCTCGGCGTGCTCGCGATCAGAGGCGTTAGCTTGCACGTCGGCGAGGTACTCGCTCAACGTCATCGACGGCCCCTCGCGGCGCTGCACCGTGACCACCCGCACCGCAGACCGCTGGACGATCTGGAGCACACTCACCTCCCGCAACGAGGCGGCGGTGACTTCCTCGGCCTCTCCCGGTCGATCCACTCGGACGGATGCGGCGACCGACCGTCGCAACTTCTCGTCATAGACGACGTGCAGGCGGATCGCACCCAGGTTGCCCGGCTCGCCCGTCGCGATCGCATCCCACCTCGAGGGCATGTGCACGCCGTGGCCGACGTGGATCCGATCGGGGTCGACCGCTTCAACGATGAGCTCACTCACACCGGCGAGTGTCCCACGATTCGGGCGCGGTGAGCAATTGGTGTCGCGCTTTGCTCACGGAGGGAGTACGGTGTGCGCAAGTGATGTCACGCATTGCTCACGGAGAGGAGATGGCAATGAACAAGTCCGCGAACTCGCTCGCACTGACGATGAAGGATGCCGCCAAGCTCGTCGGTGTCGACTACCGCACGATCAAGCTCGGCATCGAGAGTGGGACGATCCCCACGATCCAGCTCGGCCCGCGCCGGATGATCCCCCGCGTACCGCTGCTGCGCGCCTTCGGCATCGACGCCTGATAGCGGTGCGACCGGCGGTGCAACGTCCACGCAGCCGTCGGGCGTGGTCCGATCCCTCGTCGCGTCGGGTGCGACGAAGTCGCCGTGTATCGCGCTTCCGCCCTCGACGCCGTTGACCACGCTGACTGTGTACAACCGTGTCTGGGGTCGGCAGGCGAGGATTGGATATGGGCGGGGACGGCCGCGTTCAAGGCGTAAATGAGCGTTGGCCACCTGCTGCAGCAACCCTGCAGATCGCATCTCTGGAGACTGAAGAACTCATGGCTGACACGAACGCTTCATCGACCCCTGTTCAGGCGAAGGCATTTCGCTTTGCTATGCCCAAACCTGTCCGGATCACCGGTCGCTCCTCCAGCATCACCAACTCGTTCGTAAACGGGATCGTTCCCGTCGTCGGGCCGACCGAAGCTCAAATCGACGAGGCCCTCGAAATCCTCGGCATGTCCGACGTCGTGGTCTGCTCGTATTGCGGAGACGCCGCGTCGGAGTGGGACCACCTACGTCCGCTGGTCGTCGGCCAGCAACCGACGGGATACATCCACGAGATCCACAACCTGGTGCCGGCATGCGGAAAGTGCAACCAGAGCAGGGGCAACAAGCCCTGGCGAGCGTGGATGTTCAGCACCGCTCGACACGCCCCAGCGAACCGCGGTGTGGTGGACCTTGAGTCTCGTGCGGAGCGCCTCGAGCAATATGAGCAGTGGGGCGGGGCCACCCGTGTCGACTTTCGCGCAGTCGTCGGCGAGGAGTTGTGGTCCGAACATTGGCGTAACCACGCCGCGATTCTCGCCCTCATGCGGGAGGCCGAGAAGACGGTCGAGCTGATCCGCGCGAAGGTAGCCGCGGCGAGCGAAGAGTAGTAAGCCGTCGACAACCTGCCATGCTGTCTCCGTGGCCCCGCAGAACGACCTCGTAGCCGTCCTCATCGATGCTGACAATGTGTCTCCGGCGCGGATCGGCGCCGTGCTAACCGAGATCGCTCAGTACGGGACGGCAGCCGTCAAACGTGTGTATGGCGACTGGACGAAGTCGCAGCTAAGCAGCTGGAAACTCGCGGCGAGCGAGCACGTCATTCAGCCAATGCAGCAGTTCGCGAACACCGCCGGCAAGAACGCCACCGACAGCGCCCTCATCATCGATGCGATGGATTTGCTGTACACGGGTCGGTTCCGGGCGTTCTGCATCATCTCAAGTGACAGCGACTTCACGCGCCTCGCATCC
>JBQCJQ010000613.1:0-2728 GCA_051952615.1 Humibacter sp. | reverse complement strand
CTCGGCCGAGCGACGAGCAATGGCAGCAGGCGATCCTGCGCGCGCAGAAGGCGCTCCACGCCTACGGCATCACCGCCTGGCAAGACGCGCACCTCGACGCGCGAGACGTGTACGCATATCGGGCACTCAAAGAGCGCGGCGATCTCACCGCCAAGGTCGCCGGAGCGCACTGGTGGGACCGTCAGCGCGGAGCCGAGCAGATCGCCGATTTCGATGAGCTCCGAGCGCTCCCTCGCCTTCCTGGACTCGACTTCTCGTCGGTCAAGGTGATGGTGGACGGGATCATCGAATCGGGCACCGCGACGCTCGTGGAGCCGTATCGAGACGTCTTCGCGGACAAAGCCAGAGGAGTCGGGTTCCTGGAGGGGGACGTTCTGCGCGAGCTGTCCATTGCCATCGATTCGGCCGGCTACCAGCTCCACTACCACGCTGTGGGCGACCGTGCGGTGCGCGATGCGCTGGATGCCTGCGAGGCTGCCCTCGCGGTCAACGGCGCGCGGGACTCCAGGCACCACATCGCCCACATCGAGCTGATCCATCCCGACGACATCCCACGGTTCGCCCGCCTCGGCGTCGTGGCGAACATGCAGCCGCTCTGGGCAACGAACGACACGCAGATGGAAGGGCTGCGCATCCCCGTGCTCGGCGAGGAACGATCCCGCTGGCAGTTCCCGTTCAAAAGTCTGACGCAGACAGGGGCCCGCCTGGCCGGCGGCAGCGACTGGGCGGTGAGCACAGCCGACCCCCTGTCCCAGATCGCTGTCGCCGTCACCAGACGTGCCCCGCGGCCTCCCAAGCTCGAGGCGCTTCATGCCGAAGAACGGCTCACCGTGCGTGAGGCCGTCGACGCCTTCACCAGCGGCTCCGCGTTCGTGAACAGGCTCGAGACGTCGACAGGGCAGATCGAGGTGGGATTCTCCGCCGATCTCGCTCTCATCGACCGCAATCTTCTGACCGCGCATCCTGACGAACTAGGCGAAGCCCGCAACCTCCTGACCATGGTCGACGGCGAGATCGTGTATGCGGACGCGGCGGGCGTGTCGTGGTGAGGCAACGGGTCGTCATCACGGGAGCTGGCGGCGTCATCGGACGCTGGCTCACGCGAGCCTTCGCCCGCGACAGCGCGGAACTCGTACTCGTCGACTCGAGGAGCGAGGCGCTGGAAGCAGTGATAGCCGACGAGGCTCCCAGCGCCGTGGGGTGCTGCGTCGACCTCGCATGCTCCGACGGGCGCAAGCAGCTGGTGTCCGTGATCGGTGCATTGTGGGGAAGTGCCGACGTGTTGGTGAACAACGCTGGCGTCTATCCGCACGAAGACCTCATGAACGTCTCGGACGGAGACATGCGCCGCATCTTCGCCATCAACGTCGAAGCACCATTCGCCTTGACGCGTGATTTTGCTGCGCAGATGATCGCACGGGGCATCCGCGGTTCGGTCATCAACATCAGCTCGGGCGCAGCAGCAACGCCTGCGGCCGACGCCGGGTGCTACTGCGCAAGCAAGGCCGCACTCGAGATGTTCACCCGGGTGTTCGCGCTCGAGCTCGCGCCGCATGGCATCCGGGTCAACACCGTGCAGCCCGGCTTCGCCCCAGGCAGCGAGGTGCGCGAGCTCGGTTCGGACTACATCGATGCGATGACCGCGACGATCCCGCTCGGCCGGGCATCCGGCCCCAACGACGCACCGTCCGCCGTGCGGTTCCTCGCCTCCGATGACGCCGGCTTCATAACGGGTGCAACGATTGCGGTCGACGGTGGCCGAACCGCAGGGATCTTCCCGTGACGCCGGGCGCCCTCCCCTGGCCATCCGGTGCCCCTGCCGCGTTCGCGATGACGGTCGACGTCGACGGCGCGACACCCCATCTGTGGGAAAGTCGCACCGGGCGGCCCCGCCTCGCAGAACTGGAGCAGCGCCTCTACGGACCTAGGCGGGGCATCTGGCGTCTGCTCGACGTCTTCGCCGAGGCAGACGTCACGGGGAGCTTCTATATCCCCGGCGTCTACGCCGAGCAGAATCCGTACATCGTTCGAGCGATTGCCGAACGCGGGCACGAGATCGGACTGCACGGCTGGATGCACGAACCACCCGCCGAACTCAGCCGCGACGCCTTCCGAGACACCACTCAGCGTGCGCTCGACACCCTTCGTGAACTCACCGGAGATTCTCCGGTCACCGGGTACCGCTCGCCGGGCTGGGACATGACGTATGACGCTTTCGACGTGCTGCGGGAGCTGGGGATCACCTACGACAGTTCCATGATGGGCGACGACCGACCATATCGAGTTGGAGCGGTGTCGGAGATCCCGGTCAGTTGGGTGCTCGACGACGCACCGTTCTACCGGTATGTCGGAGGCGAAAGCCCTGGGCATCCTCCTCTTCGGTCGAAGGATGTCGTGCAACGGTGGGCTGACGAAGTGGATGCCGCCGCACGGTATGGCACCCTCGCCGTGCTCACCGTGCACGATTGGCTCAGCGGCAGACCGGCACCTGCAGCCGCGCTCTCGGACCTACTCGCTCACGTCCGCGACCGACGGCTATGGATTGCAACCTGTGCCGAGCTCGCGGGCTGGCACGACACCCGCGAGCAGTTGTACTAGAGCCGCCCGCCTAGGCGTCAGACGACCGACCAGCCGCCGTCGCTCGGCAGGATGGCGCCGTTGACGTTCGCCGAGTCGTCGCTCAGCAGCCACGTGATCGCGGCCGCGAGTTCCTCCGGCTGAGCTGCGC
>JBQCJQ010000612.1:0-7307 GCA_051952615.1 Humibacter sp. | reverse complement strand
GGCGAAGGCGGGCGATTCCTCGACGCCCGCACGACGTTCTTCTACCTTGCGACCGTCAACACCCCGGCGATGGCGCTCAAGATGGTGGGCAGGGGATCGCAATACGCCCTCGCGACCGTCGATGCGGACGACGCACCACTGGACGGAGGCAAGACCTACCGATTGCGGCTGCCGGCGGATGCGCCCGCCGCCGACTTCTGGTCGGTCGTCGTCTACGACCCGCAGTCCCGCTCAGAGCTTCAGACCGGGCAACCGCTGCCCAGCCGCAACAGCAAGCGCGACGCGCTCGTCTACAACGAGGACGGCTCGGTCGACATCGTGTTCGCGCCGGATGAGCCCCAGACGCTGGCTTCGAACTGGGTGCAGACGGTCGCCGGCAAGGGCTGGTTCGTGCTTCTCCGTCTCTACGGGCCGCTGCAGCCCTGGTTCGACGGCACGTGGAAGCCGGGCGACATCGAGGCCGGCTGAGAGAGACCACTGAGAGACGGCGAGAGGGCGGGAACGGCAATCCGTTCTCGCCCTCTCGCGTCGATCCGCGTGTCGACCGTCAGGCCAGAAGCTTGGCCTTCGCAGCCTCGAACTCGGCATCGTTGAGGATGCCCTGGTTCTTGAGATCCGCGAGCTTCTGCAGCTCAGCCACCACGTCGGTGCCACCGTCGGCGGCAGGGGCGGGAGCGGCCGGCTGTGCGTACTGCTGCGGAGGCGCCTGCTGGGCGTACTGCGCAGCCGCGGCCTGTGCTGCGGCGTCGATCTGCGCCTGCTGCTGAGCGGCCTCGTACTGCTCCTGCTCGTACTGAGCCTGTGCCTTCTTCTCCTGGTGCGACGCAACGCCGCCGGCGACGGCGGTGGCGGTTCCCGCCACAACAGCGGTGCGTGCTGCCATTCCGACGAGGCCGGGACGGCCGAGTCTCCTCAAGGGCATGATTACTCTCCTTCTTTCACGAGGTTGGTTGCGGCATCCTCTGCCTCCGCCTCCGCGATGGCCTCGTCGACCACCGCTTCGGCGACGGCTTCTTCCGCCACATCGATGAGGGCGTTCACGACCGGGGCCGGAATGCGGTCATCCGACAGCACCACACCGCCGCCTGTCGCGACCTTCTCGGCGAGGGAACGCAGGAACGCGAGCTCGAGCGCCACGAACGTCGCTGACGTGCCGGGCCGCACGAGCTCGGCGACACCGGCGATGTCCTCTTCGGAGATGAGCCCGGCGACGAGGAGCTCCGCACCGAAGTCGTACTCGTTGTCTTCGTCCTCGATCTCGGCGATCGTCAGCTCGCCGCTCTCGTCCTTGGAGATGATGACGAGATCGAGCACTCGCAGCTGGCCGCCCTCGACCAGGTTCGCGAGTTCGGCGAGCGACGCGGTGTCGGGCCGCTCGGCTTCGTACCCGACGAGCAGCAGCTCGACCGGGCCATATCTGAAGTCAGCCATGGTGATTCTCCCTTTCGATGGTCAGCTCAGGGCCTTGGCCTTGAGCTTCTCGTATTCTTCGGTCGTGATGGTGCCTGCGGCCAGAAGCTTCGCCGCATCCGAGATCTCTTCGGTCGGGCTCTTGCCCGCCACCTGCTGGATGTATGCGTCGGTCTGCTGCCTGGCGCTCGCGGCCGCAGCGGCGCTGCGCTCCGACATGCCCCTGCCGCGGGCGATCAGGTAGACCAGCGCGGTGAGGAACGGCACGAAGATCAGGAAGAGGATCCAGAGCGCCTTCCACCAGCCGTTCAGCTTGTGATCGCGGAACAGGTCACCGATGATGCCGAACAGAACGAACAGGTAGGCGACGAAGAAGAACACCCACACGATGTCCCAAAAGAGGTCCCAGAAGTTCATGTGATTCCCTTTCTTTGATGAACCCGGGTCGGTTCGCCGCTTTCCGGGTGATGACTGAGTCGCGGATGACTCAGGGCTCGATGATGTTGAAGTCGGGGTCGCCGGGCTCGAGTACCGCGAGCACCTGCTGCAAAACGGAAGCATCGCCGTCGAGCGTCGCGCCGGCGGCGACGGCACCGTCGACGGACCCCGTCGCAAGTGCGGCGATCGCAGGCTTGGGTACCGTGACCGTCAGGGTCACGTCGCCCTTGCCGTTCGGCACTGCGGTGAGCACGCCGTTGCGCAGGGTCACGCGGAAAGTCTGGTCGGTCGCGGGGAAGACCCATCGAGTCGCAATGTCGAGGTCCCACGCCTTGGGACCGTCGACCTGGATGGCGAGGGCGTCGAAGAACAGCTCAGGCGGCAACTCAGCGAGCACGTCGGCAGACGACGCGCTCACCGGAGTGCCGAAGTTACCCGTGCGAAGCTCCATCGCGCCCGACAGGTAGGCCGAGCGCCAGGTGCCATTCTCGGCACCGAACCCGAGCTGCTCGAGAGTGTCGGCGAGCAGCGCCTTCGCTTCGGCGTGGCCCGGCTCGGCGAAGACGACGTGATCGAGAACCTGGGCCACCCATCGGTAGTCGCCGTCCTCGAACGACGCCCGTGCCTTCTCCACGACGGCATCCGCTCCGCCCATGAACTCGACGTACCGCTTCCCGGCTTCGACGGGCGTGTGCTGCCAAAGGCGTGCCGGGTTGCCGTCGTACCACCCCATGTAGCGCTGGTAGACCGCCTTGACGTTGTGGCTGACCGATCCGTAGTAGCCGTGAGCGCTCCATGCCGCCTCGAGGGCGGGTGGCAGCTGGAACCGCTCGGCGATCTCGATGCCCGTGTACCCCTGGTTCAGAAGCCGCAGCGTCTGGTCGTGCACGTAGGCGTAGAGGTCGCGCTGGATGCCGAGGAACTCGACGATGCGGTCGTGGCCCCACGTCGGCCAGTGGTGCGACGCGAACACGACATCCGCCTCGCCGGCGAACGACTCGATCGCCTCGCTGAGATACTGCGCCCAGATGTGCGGGTCCCGTACGAGCGCGCCGCGGAGCGTGAGCAGGTTGTGCATCGTGTGCGTGGCGTTCTCCGCCATGCACAGAGCCTTGCGATCGGGAAAGTAGAAGTGCATCTCGGCAGGCGCTTCTGTGCCGGGAGCCATCTGGAAGACAATGCGCACGCCATCCACCACCCGCTCCTCGCCGGTGGTCGTGATGAGGTCCGTCGGAACGATCATCGAGACAGTGCCGGTCGAGGTCGTCTGGCCGAGCCCCGCCCCGACGCCGCCGCGCGGGCCACGCTCGAGTGCCGCGCCGTACATGTATCCGGCACGACGCGCCATCGCGGTGCCCGCGTAGACGTTCTCCGCGATCGAGTGCTCGAGGAAACCCTCCGGCGCGATCACCGGGACCTTGCCGGCATCCACATCGTCCTGCGTGGTGACGCCCTTGACGCCGCCGAAGTGGTCGGCGTGGCTGTGGGTGTAGATGACGCCGGTGACCGGGCGGTCTCCGCGGTGCTCCCGATAGAGCGAAATCGCCCTGGAAGCGACCTCCGTCGAGATCAGCGGGTCGATCACGATGACACCGGTGTCGCCCTCGACGAAGGTCACATTGGAGAGGTCGAGGCCACGCACCTGGTAGATGCCCTCGACGACCTCGAACAGACCTGCCGTCGCGACGAGCGTGGACTGTCGCCAGAGGCTCGGATGCACCGTCGCGGGAGCATCGCCGGAGAGGAAGGCGTACGAATCGCCGTCCCAGATGACCTCGCCCTGATCGTTGCGCACGACGTTCGGATCGACCTTGGCGATGAGTCCGCGCGCGACGTCGTCGAAGTCCCGGGTGTCGTCGAAGGGGAAGCGGTCGTCGGATCCAGCGGACATAGAAGACTCCTTCGCTTCGCGCGCTTGGTCGCGACGCTAGCAGAGGGAGGCAGCCCGATGGATGCCTCTTCCGAACGCTTCACACGGAAGGGATGAGGCCGCGGTTCGTACGCCCTGCGGGCGGCAAGTCGACTAGAACGGAAGGGACGAGAGCGCCTCTCGTCGGGGAGGAAGCGATGCAGGATGCCGTGGTGGTCGGATCCGGCCCCAATGGCCTCGCTGCCGCGGTGACACTCGCCAGGGCCGGGCTCTCGGTCACGTTGTTCGAAGGCTCGGATCGCATCGGCGGAGGTGTCTCCTCGGCGGAGCTCATCGAACCCGGTGTGATCAACGATGTCTGCTCGGCGGTGCATCCCATGGTCTTTCCGAGCGAGTTCTTCCGCAGGTTCGAGCTGGGCCGTCGCATCGAGTTGCTGGTGCCCGAGATCTCCTATGGGCATCCGCTCCCGGACGGGCCGGCCGCGATCGCCTACCGTGACCTGGATCGCACGGCGAGCGAGCTCGGTGCGGATGGCGCAGCGTGGCGACGGCTGTTCGAGCCGTTCGTGCGCGATGACGGGCGCGCCCTCGGTCAGGCCATCGGCGGCTCGCTGCTCGGCGTGCCCCGACATCCCTTCACGCTGCTGCGCTTCGGGCTTCGTGCGTTGTGGCACGGCAGCGCCCTCAGCGACGGCACCTTCTCCGGGGAGGAGGCGAAGGCGCTGCTGACGGGGGTCTTCGCGCACACGATCCAGAGGATGCCGTCACTCGGTTCCGCTGCCGCGGGACTCGCTCTCGCAGCCTTCGGGCACGCGGACGGATGGCCGATCCCACGCGGAGGAAGCGGAGCGATCGCCACGGCGCTCGCCGACGATTTCCTCGCGCACGGCGGCCGCATCGAGACGAGCGCGTGGATCACCGACCTCGACGAGCTACCGCCAGCTCGGGCGACACTGCTCGATGTCACGCCGCGCGCGTTCACGCAGCTCGCGGGGGAGCGGCTGAGATCGCCGGCCCGCTACCGCCGCTTCCGCTACGGAAACGCCGCGGCCAAGGTCGACATGGTTCTGTCGGATGCCGTGCCGTGGGCCGAGCCCCGGTTGCGTGAGGCGGTCACGGTCCACGTCGGTGGATCGCGTGCCGAGATGCTCGCGGCCGAAAGCGCCGTGGCATCGGGCCGTCATGCGCCTTCACCGTATGTTCTGGTGACCCAGCCGTCGGTGCTCGACGAGACCCGAGCCCCCGACCGGCACGTGCTGTGGGCATACACGCACGTGCCCGCGGGATCACAGGATGATCCGACGGACGCGATCGTCTCGCGCATCGAGCAGTTCGCGCCCGGGTTCCGCGACACGATCCTCGCGAGCGTGTCGCGAAGTGCTCACGACGTGGAAGCCCACAACCCGAACGACGTCGCGGGCGACATCGCGTCGGGAGCCGTGACGGGATGGCAGCTGATCGCCCGGCCGACTCTCAGCGCACATCCGTGGAGCACCCCGCTCGATGGCGTCTACCTCTGCTCCGCGTCGACCGTGCCGGGCCCAGGAGTGCACGGGCTGTCGGGATGGAACGCCGCACGCCTCGCGCTCCGAACCGAGTTCGGAATCACGGAGCCGCCGGATCTGTCCTACCGGCCCCCCGCCGCCGCTGGTTGAGGAGCACCGCGAAGAGATCAGTGCGCTTCGAGCGCCCTCGCGCAGTCGATGCACAGCTCGGCATACGGCCGGGCGCGCAGCCGTGCGACGCCGATCGGCTTGCCGCACTTGGCGCAGAGTCCGTACTTTCCGGCGTCGATACGCGCGAGCGCGTGGTCGATCTCTGTCAGTTCCAGGTCGAGGTCGTCGTGAAGGCCGGTCAGCTGCGACCAGGTTGCGGCCATCGTCGGGCCTTCCGGATCGTGCTCGTCATCGGCCTGACCACCGGACCTCGCTTCGCGGGCATCGCTGAGCGACGCGTCGAGACGGCCCTGTCTGGCCAGCACTCCATCGCGGCGCGCGCCGAGCGCGTCGTGGAACTCACTGCGCTGCGCGGCCGTCAGGCTTCTTCGCACGGAAGGCACCCGCCGAGTGTACGACTACTCGAGCCCCATCGCTGTGAGGATGATCAGCGCGCCGTTCAACGCGACGATGGCGATGACGGTGACGATGCCGGCGATGCGCAGAGGCGTTCGGTTGACGAAATCGCCCATCATCCTGCGCCGTGACGTGAACCAGACGAGCGGAATGATCGCGAACGGGATGCCCACGCTGAGCACCACCTGGCTGATGACGAGCGCCCAGGTGGGGTTGATTCCCACGGCGAGCACGATCAGCGCGGGCACGAGGGTGATCGCCCTTCGTGCGAGAAGGGGCATGCGCACGTGTAGCAGACCGGACATCACGGCGGCGCCCGCGTAGCTTCCGACCGACGTCGAGGCGAGGCTGGAGGCGAGAAGGCCGATTCCGAAGACCACGCCGATGACGGGGCCGAGCGCCTGTGCGATAGCGGCGTGCGCCCCTTCGATGCTGTCTGTGCCGCTCATCCCGGACAGGCTCGCCGCCGCGAGCAGCAGCATCGCGATGTTCACGGAGCCGGCGACGGCGAGGGCGAAGACCACGTCGAGCTTGTTGGCGCGAAGAAGGCGACGGACGCGTGCGGGATGCTCCGAAGCACCGTGGCGGTCGAGCGCGAGCGCCGAGTGCAGGTACACCGCGTGCGGCATGACCGTTGCGCCGAGCATGCTGGCCGCGAGGAGCACCGAGCGCGAGCCCTCGAACCGGGGGACGAGCCCCTGCGCCGCCGCATGCCAATCGACAGGGCTCACGACGAGCGATGCCAGGAAGCCGATGGTGATCACGGCGAGCAGGCCCATCATCACGAACTCGAAGGTGCGCTGGCCCCGTTTGGACTGAACGGCGAGGATGCCCATCGAGACGACGCCGACGATCACGCCCCCGAGCACGAGAGGCAGCCCGAAGAGGATCTGCAGCGCGATCGCTCCGCCGATGACCTCCGCGAGGTCGGTGGCCGCGGCGATCACCTCGGCCTGCGCCCAGTAGAGCAGTCGGCCCGTGCGGGGCATCTTGTCGCCGAGCAGTTCAGGCAGGCTCCTCCCGGTGACCAGGCCGAGCTTGGCGGAGAGGTACTGCACGATCACCGCCATCACGTTCGCGGCGACGAGAACCCAGACCAGCAGGTACTGGAACTGTGCGCCGGCGGTGAGGTTGGCCGCGACGTTTCCGGGGTCGACGTAGGCGATGGCCGCGACGAATGCGGGTCCGATCAGCCAGAGCAGCCGCTTTTCGGCGGGTTTGCCGAGCTTCCGATCCCTTGCGGCTGCACCGGTCGCAGGTTCCTGCGTCGCGATCTCTGGCACGCCCGTCATCCCCAAAGTTAGGTTGGTCTAACTCGATAGCTGTTACAGGCTAACACCGTGGGTCGGCCATCCGCGATCCCGGCGGGAGGACGGCACGGTTGACGAAGGGGCGGGGGGGCCACCCGCGGGTGCCCCCCCCCCCACAAAAAAAAAAGTTAGAGAAAAAAAAACCAGAGTTACCCCATATAATTTTAAAGACAAAAAAAACCCAATATAAAACGCCCAATTTTTTTA
>JBQCJQ010000611.1:0-2382 GCA_051952615.1 Humibacter sp. | reverse complement strand
TGCGTTGCTTCGGCAGTGACGACACTCACGAGCGCAACCTCAGGCCGCGCGGCGTCGGGTTGAACCCCGCGGCGGTGAGCGCCTCTCCGAAGGGTGTGCCGAGCACGAACTCGCCGCCGACGGTCTCGATGGTCAGCGTCGAGATGCGGCCGCGATGGATGACGTCGGCCAGCGCCCTCGCCGCCGGACCCATCACCTCTTCCGACGGGTCGAAGAGCAGCGTGGTCTTTCCGCCGCGCTCGACGTAGAGCACCAGGGCGCCGTCGACGAGCACGACGATCGCACCGGCCTTGCGTCCCGGACGGTGCCCGGTGGCCGACACGGCTCCGCCCGAGGCCGATGCCTGCGGCCACGGCAGCGCCCCGCCATACGGGTTCGCCGGGTCGGTTGCGGCCAGCGCGACAGCGGCTCGCGGCGGCTCGAGCGTGCCGTCGAGCGTGAAGGTGCGCAGGCGATCCACCGTCGCGCCGGTCGAGAACTGCGCAGCGCCCAGCGTCTCGACGAAGTAGCCGCGGCGGGCGCGGCCGGACTCCTCGAATCCGCTGAGCACCCGGTAGGCGAGGGCGAAGCCGCCCGGTTGGTTCTCGGCCATCACCGATCCGCGTGTCACGACGCCGTACCGCTCGAGCAGGGTCTCCGCTGCGGCCTTCGCCCGCACGGTGGCATCCGGTTCGGAGCTCGACAGGGGGAGGGGAAGGATGGACCACCTCCCGGCAGTTGTGGGCGGGCCGGAGCGAGCGGATGCCGCTCGGAGGCCGTCCGCGAACGTCGGTCGTCCGTAGCCGCGAGGCGCGCGCATCCGACCGCGCGGTGTCGCGCGTTGCGGTTTGTGCGCGCCGCTTCCCCCGGTGAGCGCGCGGAGCGGAGCGAACGTGTCGTTGGTGACGAGACCGGCCCAGACGAGGTCCCAGAGTGCGGTGGTGAGGGCGGCGTCGTCGAGCGAGCCGACGGCGTCAGACAACTGGCGGAAGAAGAACGCGCCCCCGGCGCCGAGCGCGGAGAGCACTTCGCGCTGCAGCTCGTCCGTGGCGTGCTCTGGCGGCGGGATCATCGTGAGGGCCGCGCTGTCGGCCAGGTGCAGACTCACCCATCCGTCGTTGCCCGGCAGCGATCCGCTGCCGCTCCAGAGCACCTCGCCGCTCGCGGTGAGCTCGTCGAGCATGGTCGGCGCGTAGTCGGCGACCCGCGACGGCAGGATGAGGCTCTCCCATGCGGATGCCGGCACACGAGCGCCGGCAAGCTGCTCGATGACGGATGCGACGGCGTCCACACCGCGCAGCCCACCGCCGACGTGCTGCCACTCGGGGAGGAACCGCGCGAACGTCTTCGGATCGACGGGCTCCACCTCGTGCCGCAGAGCGGCGAGCGACATGCGGCGGAGCCTGCGCAGCACCTCGGAGTCGCACCACTCGGTGCCACTGGCGTTCGGGCGGAACTCGCCCTCCGTGACGCGACGGTCCTGCGCGAGGCGTCGCAGGGCGTCATGCGCGACGACCGCGCCGAGTCCGAACCGGGATGCCGCCTCGGCGACCGTGAACGGACCGTGGGTGCGGGCGTATCGACTGAGCAGGTCGCCGAGCGGGTCGACGACGGGTTCGATGAACGCCGTCGGGACCCCGATCGGGAGCGGCACGCCGAGGGCGTCGCGCAGTCGGGAGGCGTCCTCGACCGCTGCGTAGTGCTCGGTGCCGGCGATGGTGACGCGAAGCGCCCGCTTCGCCGCGACGAGGTCGTCGAGGGCGGAGCGCACCAGTCCCGTCGGAGGAGGCGGCGCGGTCGCGGTGTCGCCGTCTTGATCGCCGCGCTCCGGGGACCAGCGCTGGGCGACCTCGTCCACGGTGAGCGGGCCGAGCAGACGCAGCAAGTCCGCGGCTCCCTCGAGGCCGAACATCCTGCGCTCCGGCGTGAGCCGTTGCACCTCGCGCTCCACCCGTTCGATCACGGCAGGGTCGAGCAGTTCACGCAGCTCCGCGCGACCGAGCAACTCGGAGAGCAGCGAGGCATCCACCGACAGGGCGGCCGCCCTGCGCTCCGCCAGCGGGGAGTCGCCCTCGTACATGAACGCGCCGACATATCCGAACAGCAGCGAGCGGGCGAACGGCGACGCCTCTTCTGTGCCGACCTCGACGATGCGGATGTCCCTGTTCGCGATCCGCGCGGCGACCGTGCGCAGTGCCGGCAGGTCGTACACGTCTTGCAGGCACTCGCGCATGGTCTCGAGGATGATCGGGAACTGCGGATGCCGGCGGGCGACGTCCAGAAGCTGCGCCGCCTTCTGGCGCTGCTGCCACAGTGGGGAACGCCTTCCAGGGTTGTACTTCGGGAGGAGCAGCGCCCGTGCCGCACACTCGCGGAAGCGCGAGGCGAAGAGCGCAGAGCCGC
>JBQCJQ010000610.1:0-2878 GCA_051952615.1 Humibacter sp. | reverse complement strand
CGGGCAACACGCTGGAGCTGGAGCCCGGCATGGCGTTCAGCATCGAACCGGGCGTCTACTTCGGCGGCGAGTGGGGCGCCCGCATCGAGGACATCGTGGTCGTGACGGAAGACGGCGTCGACCCGCTCAACCTGCGGCCGCACGGCCTCGCGGTGCTCTGAGTCGCCTCAGGCGACGAGTGCGTCGAGCTTCTCGTAGCCCTCGCGAACGCCGGTCTCCATGCCGGAGGCGACGATGCCGTCCCGCGCCTCGAGGCTCGGGTACACCGCGTGACCGGAGATGCGGGTGCGTCCGTCCGCGAGGGGCTCGAACCTCAGGTACTCGATGCTCGCCGTGTCGGGCACGCCGGCGAACTCGAAGGTCTGCACGATGAGCTCGTTCTCGCGCACGGTGTGGAAGACGCCGCGGAATGCGAACTCGTTGCCCTCCGCGTCGCGGTGGATGAACCGGTAGCTGCCACCCGTCGTGACATCGAACTCGGGGAGGTCCATCTCGTAGCCGCGCGGCCCGACCCACTGCGCGAACAGCTGCGGGTCGGTGTAGGCGGCGAAGACCTTCTCGACTGGTGCGTCGAACTCCCTGGTGATGTCGACGAAGGGAAGACCCTCGGGGGCCGTGACTGTCAGTGCGTTGCTCATGATCGTTCTCCTTGTTCGGTGTTGGTGTTGGTGTTGGTGTTGGTTTTGCTGTTCGTGTCCTGGTTCTTGACGCTCGGATCGCCCGTCGCGCGCGACGGAGGGTCGGGCATGGCGGCCAGCACGGCGTCGAGTGCGCGGAAGCTGCTCTCGTGGGCGAGTCGGTATCCGTCGATCCAGGACGTGAGCCGTTCGAGCTCGCCGGGGTTCAGATGCACGGGGCGACGCTGCGCGTCCCTGCTCCTCGTCACCAGCCCGGCCTCCTCGAGCACGTGGATGTGTCGCGAGACGGCCTGCACGGTGATGCCGAACGGTTCGGCCAGCTCGTTCACCGTCGCCGGACCCCGGCTGAGGCGTGCGATGATTGCCCGCCTCACCCGATCGCCGAGGGCGTGGAACGCGTGGTCGAGGTGCTCTTCGTGCGCGTCGTCCGGCGTCATATTCAACTTCTTCCTTTATCAATCTCTCTGTTGAATACGATAGGCAGGCTCACCGTGGGTGTCAAGAGGCAAGTAGGGTGCCGACCATGACCGTTCCGAACTCGATGCCGACGACGTTGTTCGAGGATGCCAACTGGCCGCGGGCGGGGCGTTGGCCGTCCGCCGACACACTCGCCGGTTCGCCCGGCGGGGTCGGTCGTGCCGACGTCGGTGTGATCGGGGTCGGCACCTGGCGCACGTCGCTGTCGGGATCCGGGGCGCACGCGACGCCGGCCGCGATCCGCGCGGCGATCCAGAGGTACGGCACGTTCGCGGCAGGAGTCGAATTGCCGTCGGTCGTCGACTTCGGCGACGTGGTCGAGCCGGACGGTGACGGAGAGGTGGATGTCATCGAGGCGACGCGGCGTGCGTCATCCGTCTGCTCCCTGGTCGTCGCGCTCGGCGGCGACAACGCCCTCACCTACAGCGTCGCGCTCGGCGCGTTCGGCGACCGGCTCGCGGACGCGGGGATGATCACGATCGACGCCCACCACGACCTGCGCGACGGCATCTCGAACGGATCGCCGGTGCGCCGACTGCTCGACGCGGGACTCGACGGGCACCGAGTTGCGCAGCTGGGCATCGCGGACTTCGCGAACTCCGGGTTCTACGACAGCAGGGCGCGGGACGCCGGCATCACCGTCGTACGACGCGACGAGTTCGAGCAGCGTGAGCTCGCCGCCGTCGTCGACCAGGCGTTGGAGGTCGCAGGAGCGGCCGGGGGACCGATCCACGTCGACGTCGATGTGGATGTCTGCGACCGCTCGGTCGCCCCCGCCTGCCCGGCGTCGATCCCCGGCGGGCTCTCGGCGTACCAGTTACGACGCACGGTGCGCCTGCTTGCGACCGACCCGCGCGTCGTCTCGATCGACGTCGCCGAGGTGGATGCCACGCGCGACGCCGCCGACGGGCGCACCGTGCGCCTCGCCGCCCTCGTCGTGCTGGAGGCACTCGCCGGCTTCGCCGCGCGCCCTCAGCGATAGTCAGCCTCGGATTCGTCGCGCCAGCTCCGCTGCGGACGCCGCGACCCGCGCGGCCGTCGCGTCGAGGTCGACGTCAAGCGCATCGTCGAACGTGACCGCGACCGAAGCGGCGGGCCATCCGACGTGGTCGGGCACCGCCACGGCGAGCGACCGCAGCCCCTCCGTCACGCTCGACTCCTCGAGCGCATAGCCGCGTTCCCGCGTGGCCCGCAGCGTCGCACTGAGCTCTCGGTACGTCGCAACCCCTGCTCCCGTTCGCGTCGTGAACGACGAGCGGTCGGGGTAGAGCGCCCGAACCTGTGCTGCGGGGAGGCCGGCGAGCATGGCCAACCCGGAGGCGGTCAGGTGAGCGGGGAGCCTGACGCCGACATCCGTCACGAGATACGGCCCTTTGGGTGCCCGCTCCTCCACGAGGTACACGACGTCGCGCCCGAGCAGCACCGTGAGGTGCCCGCCGAGCCCGAGGTCGTCCACGAGGCGTGCAACGACCGGCGCCCCGATCCGGGTGAGGGGCTGCTGCCTGCTGAACCCGCTCGACAGCTCGAACGCGGCAACCCCCAGGCCGTACTTCTTGAGCTCGGGCAGTGCGACGACGAAGCCGTGCTCGGCGAGCGCGGCCAGCAGTTGGTAAACCGTCGAGCGCGGGAGCGCGAGGCTGCGTGCGATGGTCGCGGCGGCGACGGGGCCGCGCTGTTGCGCCATCAACCTCAGGATGCGCAGCGTCGCGTCGGCAGCAGGGGCTTTGCCGGGCATCCCTCCATGTTAGGCCGGGAAACCGCGT